>NZ_QKMQ01000025.1:0-66886 GCF_003208145.1 Pseudomonas sp. RV120224-01b
GCCCAAAATAGTCAATCGAGCAGCTCAAGCACTCAAGCAGGCTGCATCCAATGCTCGTAATGACAAGGGTTTCATTGGTGCATCGCACCGAGCCAGGCTGACTCGAATGGATACCAGCTGCGCCATCAAAGCCACTGCCCACCAGTTGGCACGACTGGTGTACAACCTGCTAACCAAGAAACAGGCTTATGTCGAAAAAGGTCTTGAGGAATTCGAAGCCAGGAGCCAAGACCGACAGGTCCGGGCTTTGCTTCGCAAAGCCCGGAAACTGGGGTACCAACTGGTGGCTGCCTGAGTGCTTAAAAAACAGTGGGTTGCATTTTGTTTGATGAGAGCGGGCTTGCCCGCGAAGAGGCCGGTACAGGTTCCCTCAATCTCGGCGCCGACGGCGCCCGGTAATCATCGACCAAGGCAGGTTTTCCCGCAGGCGCACGCTCTCGTAAACGGCCGCCAGCACATGCACGCAAACCAGCACCAGCACGGCATCGGCCAACCAGCTGTGCAGATCTGTCGGCCAGTCCTCGCCCCACAAGGCATCCACCTCCTGCGATGCCCATCCGGTCAGGACCAGGCCGACAATGCCGGTCAGCATCAGCAACATCACCAAGGCGCCAATCGGCGAATGCCCCAGGCGATGACAAGGCTCCCCCCGCAGCAGCTTGCGGGCATGCCCCGCCAGGCGCGAGGGGGTTGGCCAGAAGTCGGCCCAGCGCGCGCTACGTGGCCCGACAAAGCCCCACACCAGGCGCAACATCACGCAGGCCAGTGCGTAGTAGCCCAGCCACTGGTGCCAGTCGTCACCTTCTTCGTTGAAAAAGTAATCAGCGAAGAACACGCCGGCGATCGAGAGATGGCACAGCCGCAGGAGCGGGTCCCACAGCTGCACCGTGCCGTTGCTGTTCAATCGTGGTACTCGGACTTGACCGCCTTGCCGGTCACCGGGTCATGGTAGATCTCGACCTTGCGGCCATCCTTGTCGAAACCGTAGATCTCGTAGCAGTTGCCCTTGGTCACCTTGAACTTGTTGATCTTGTAGCCCTGTTCCTTGAGCTGCGCCTGGAATTTTTCCTGGTCTTGCCAGGTGCTTTTGTCCGCGGTGGTGCATTGGGTGGCGGCGAATGCTGTGCTGCTGCCGATCAGGATAAACAGGGCTATCAGGATGCGCATGGGAATGAGCTCCATTCAGTTGGGTGAAGACAGCACGAGAATCAGCTTAGTTGGATAGCGCGATTGGTGCTCATTGATTTGCTTTTCACATCAATCAGAAAGAAAAACAAACTTAACAAATAAGCCAAAGCCACCGATGCTTGGGCATTACGCCCATCGCACGGAGAACAACAACATGAACGACGTGGTCATTGTCGCCGCAACCCGTACCGCCATCGGCAGCTTCCAGGGCGCCCTGGCTACGGTGCCTGCGGTCGACCTCGGTGCCGCCGTGATCAAGCGCCTGCTGGAACAGACCGGGCTGGACCCGGCGCAGGTCGACGAAGTGATCCTCGGCCAGGTACTCACCGCAGGTGCCGGGCAGAACCCGGCGCGCCAGGCCGCGATCAAGGCCGGCCTGCCCTACAGTGTTCCGGCACTGACCCTGAACAAGGTCTGCGGCTCGGGCCTCAAGGCCCTTCACCTGGCCGCCCAGGCCATTCGCTGCGGTGACGCCGAGGTAGTGATTGCCGGCGGCCAGGAAAACATGAGCCTTGCCCCTTACGTGATGCCTTCGGCGCGTACCGGCCAGCGCATGGGCCATGGCCAGCTGATCGACAGCATGATCACCGACGGCTTGTGGGATGCCTTCAACGACTACCACATGGGGATCACCGCCGAGAACCTGGTGGACACGTACAGCCTTAGCCGAGAGCAGCAGGACGCCTTTGCCGCCGAGTCGCAGCGCAAGGCGGTGGCGGCTATCGAGGCCGGGCGTTTCGATGACGAAATCACGCCAATCGTGATGCCGCAGAAAAAGGGTGAGCCCAAAGTGTTTGCGCGTGACGAACAGCCACGCCCGGACACCACCGCGCAATCCTTGGCCAAACTGCGCCCTGCGTTCAAGAAAGATGGCAGCGTTACCGCGGGCAACGCCTCCAGCCTGAATGACGGCGCAGCTGCCGTGCTGCTGATGAGCGCCGCCAAGGCCAAGGCCCTTGGCCTGCCGGTACTGGCGAAGATCGCAGCCTATGCCAGTGCCGGCGTAGACCCGGCAATCATGGGCATCGGTCCGGTTTCCGCGACCCAGCGTTGCCTGGACAAGGCCGGCTGGCAGCTGGCCGAACTGGATCTGATCGAAGCCAACGAAGCGTTCGCCGCGCAAGCGCTGGCGGTGGGCAAGGCACTGGAATGGGATGCGGCACGGGTCAACGTGAATGGCGGTGCGATTGCGTTGGGCCACCCGATTGGTGCATCCGGCTGCCGTGTGCTGGTGACCCTGCTGCACGAGATGATCAAGCGAGATGCGAAGAAAGGCCTGGCCACCTTGTGCATCGGTGGCGGGCAAGGGGTGGCGCTGGCGATCGAACGTTGATCACAGCCTGAGTTGAACAGGCCCGGCCTCTTCGCGGGCAAGCCCGCTCCCTCAGGTAAAGCACAAACCACGAAATTGTGCGGTCCCTATGGGAGCAGGCTTGCCCGCGAAGAGGCCGAGCCTGCCTACAAAGCAACCTCAGCCTTCAGAACCGCTCATCAGCAATCGCCGGCAAAGTCAGCTCACGAACATAGCTGGCCGCCGAAAGCTCCAGTAATGTACGCACCATCAGCACCACATCATGCAGCGGTATCAGCCCCCCTTCCCCACGCACCGCAGCCTCGGCCACCGGCACGTCCAGACCGTCCTCGGTATTCAGGTATCCCAGGTTCAGGCACGTCACCCCAAGGCCCTGCCCCCGATAACCTTCGCGCAACGCCTCGGCGATACCGCGAAGGGCGAATTTTGAGGCGGCGAAAGTCACTTCCGGGCGGCCGTTCTGAGGCAAGCCCGAGGTGGAGCCGGTCAGAATGATCCGTGGTTTTTCGCTTTCAAGCAGCAACGGCAGCAGGCGCTTGATCAGCAGGATGGTTGCCGTGATGTTGCAGTCGACCATGCGCTGCAATTCCACATCACGGTCGTCGAGGAAGCTGTAGTGCGCCTCGAACGCTTCGGCCTCCCACAAGCCGAGGTTGTAGATCAGCGTATCCACCCCGCCCTCGGCCACTGCTTCGGCAATGGCCTCGACGGCGGCAGCGGGCTGGCCGAGGTCGGCCTCGATCCACTGGGTTTCAACCCCCTTGCCCAAGCTCACATCTGCTGGCCGGGTGCGAGAGACACCGACCAATGTGTCACCCGGCTTGCCCAACCCTTCCATGAAGGCCTTGCCCAGGCCCTTGCTGGCGCCGACTACCAGAACTCTCATCGCATCACTCCCTGTCGATTTGAATCGGAGTCGGCATTCTAGGGTGTTTGAGGATCAAGCGGCGATAGCGATCTGTTTCAGCGCGTTATTCAGGGCCTTGACCAGTACAGCCACTTCCTGGCACTTCTGCACCGCCAGGTCCAATGGGCTGTGCAGCAACGCGCAAGATGGCGCCACCCACAGCCGCTCACCCAGACGCTCGTGGGCATCGCGCAGCAGGTCCAGGGTCTTTTCCTGGTCGCAAGGCGAAGCGTTGCGGCCGTCGACCAGGCCCAGCGACAGCACCTTGTAGGCCGGCAGGCGGTCGAGCATGGCGGTGTACTGGTCGGGCGCCTGCACCAGGTCGATGTGCAAGCCATCGACCGGCAGGTTCGCGGCCAGGCCAAGGTTGCCTTCAAGGCCACCCGCGTAAGTGGCGATCAACTTCTTCAAAGGTGCGCGCTGAAGAATGTTGTAGACGCGTTCGTAGGCGTTTTTCCAATCTTGCGGCAACTCAAGGGCGAGGATCGGTTCATCGATCTGCACCCACTCGACACCCAGGGCAGCCAGGCGGTTGAGGGTTTGGTCATACAGCGGCAGCAGGCTGTCGAGCAGCTCCAGCTTGTCGACATCACCGACCTTGGCTTTGGCCTGCCACAGGTAGCTCAACGGGCCCAGCAACACCGGCTTGACCGCATGGCCCAGGGCTGTGGCTTGCGCTACTTCCTCGAAAAGCTGTTCCCAGTTCAGGGCAAACTGCTGGTGGTCACCGGCCAACACCTGGCCGTACCAGGCAATGTCGCCGACTGGCAGCAGTTCAATGCCGGCGTCTTTCTGCACCTGCCACAGCTCGTGATCGCGGCCGGCGCGTGGAAAGCCCAGGTTGTGTGCCAGTGCCATGTCTTGTCCCTTCAGCATGCATAAATGAATGAGGGGATTTTCCGGCTCGCGGACCGTTGAGACAAACTCATTAAATTTGAGATGAACTCAAGATTTCTTCATGATCATGATCATGTCTCAATCAGAGCACCATCCTGCGCATCCGGACATGACCCTGTCCGCCTTGTGCCGCACAATGCCACCCTGACCACACCAGGTACCCGGCCACATGAGCCTGCTGAAAACCGCGCTGCGCGAACAGAATTTCGTCTGCGTGATGGAATTCGTCCCCAAGCCTTCCGCAGAACGCTTCGCCGCCATGGAAGCGATCATGGCCCGTGCACACCTGTGTGGCTGGCCAATGACCATTGCCATCGGCGACCGTGTCGGCAGCCCGCTGGACATGTCGCCGCTGGACGCCCTCGCCTCGTTCAGCAACCCGGTGCCTGCCCTGCCGCACTTTTCCGGCAAGGACCGCGAGCGCCACCACCTGCTCGCCCAGTTGCAACGCATGGACGCCGCCGGCCTCGACCAGCTGTTGCTGCTGACCGGCGACCGCCTGCCCGGCCACGAGCCTGGCCAGCGCCCGGTGCGTTATCTGGAGTCGGTCGCCGCCCTGCAGATCGCTCGCCAGGCTTGCCCACACTGGCTGCTGGGCGCTGCACTGAACCCGTTCAAGTACCACGAGGAAGAAGGCGGCGCCCAGTATTTCAAGGCCGAGAAAAAGCTGGCGGCAGGTGCCGACTTCCTCACCCTGCAACTGGGATTCGATGGGGATAAACACCAGGAAGCCATGCACTGGATGCGCCGCCAGGCCACGCCCAAGCCCATGCTGGCGTGCCTGATGAGCCTTACCCACGGGCGCGCTGCGATGCTCGACCACGTGGCTGGCGTTACCGTCACACCGTCCATGCGCGACATGCTCGAAGCGGAGACCGTGCAGTCCAAGGCCTTTGCCCAGGCACGCAGCGTTGACCGCCTGGCCTTGCAGATCATCGGCGTGAAGCTGATGGGTTACGCCGGCGTGCATCTGTCAGGGGTTCACGAACTCAAACAACTGCTGGCCCTTGAGGCCCGCATCGAACACTGGCAAGCCCGGATCCACACCCTGGATCAATGGGCGCCTGCGTGGCGCGCCAGCTGGCAGATGCCCGGCCTGCCGGCAGTCACCTTCCATCCACCGCAGGCGGGTTGGCGTCAAGGCGAATCACGGGTCGATGCTTCGCTCACAGAAAAAGCGCGCTATCACCTGATGCACGGCATGCATTCATTGCTGTTCAGCCGTCGCAATAGCCTGAGCAAGGCATTTGGCTGGGCGGTGCGCCAGCCGCTGTGGTCCACGCCCGTTGGCGCACAGGTGCTGCACAAGGTGGAGCGCGCAGTGAAACGGCCATTGGTGGGCTGCGACACCTGTGGCCGCTGCCGCCTGGAAGACACGTTGTACATCTGCCCGGAAACCTGCCCCAAGGGCCTGGCCAACGGCCCCTGCGGCGGTACCGCACTGAACCGCTGCGAGTTCGGCGACCGTGAATGCATACACAGCATCAAGTACCGTACGGCCAAGGCCGTTCGGCAAACGGCGGTGCTCACCGAGCGTCTGATCCCCTGCATCGAGGTCGAAACCCGCCACCGCAGCTCATGGCCGCAGTGGTTCGCACCGCAAACGCCGCGCCGGCTCAGCCCGCAGCCAACGCCTCGAAGCCAGCCCGAATCGTAGCCTCTGGCAGTTCATCGGCGATGAACACCATCACGCTTTCGCGGGTTTCACCTTCAGCCCACTCGGCGTCCCAGTCGAAGCCGTAAAGCTTGAGCACACCCTGGAACACCAGCTTGCGGTCCTCTCCGGCAATGTTCAGCACGCCCTTGTAACGCAACAGCTGTTTGCCGTGGGTTTCCAGCAGTTCGTTCATGAAGTCGCTGAGGCGGTCGATGTCCAGCGCAGTTTCCGTACGCAACACCAGCGTGGAAATGCGGTCCGGGGTAGCCGGTTTGAGTACAGGGCGTAACGTCGGCTTCAGGTTCGCACCCAAGTCGGGGTTGAGGTTGAAGCCACGTACATCAAGCAGCTCAGCCAAGTCGATGCGGCCATGTTCGACGACGCGGATAGCCGCCCGGCCATTGATTCGCGCCAGCCGCTCGCGCAGGGCTTCTACCGCAGCCGCGTCGACCAGGTCGGTCTTGCTCAACAGCAAGCGATCGGCAAAGCCGACCTGGGCCTGGGCAATGGTTTGGGTCAGGTGCAGTTCGGCATGAGCCGCGTCTACCAGGGTGATGATGCCGTCGAGGATGTAGCGCTCACGCAGTTCCTCGTCGATGAAAAAGGTTTGCGCCACCGGCGCCGGATCGGCCAGGCCTGTGCATTCGATTACCAGGCGGTCGAAGGCGATTTCGCCAGCGTCCAGGCGTTCAAGCAGCAGGTACAGCGCGCGGGTGAGGTCGCCGTGGATGCTGCAGCATACACAGCCGTTGGCCAGGGTCATCACCTGCACCGGTTCGTCGCCCAGCAGTTGGCTGTCAATGCCAGCCTCGCTGAACTCGTTTTCGATCACGGCGAGTTTCAGGCCGTGCTCGGCCTTGAGCATGTGCTTGAGCAAGGTGGTCTTGCCGGCACCGAGGAAGCCAGTGAGCACGGTTACGGGAATGGGCGTCTGCACGCAGTAAATCTCCTGAATCTGAAATGACTGTGGGAGCCGGTTACCCAGGCTCCCACAGGTTCACACGTGTCGCAGGCTCAACAGCACTTGGGCCCGGACTTGCCACCGTAACGCGCTTCCTGACGTTCGCGGAAAAATTCCTCGTACGTCATCACCGGCTTGTCCGGGTGCGTCTTCTGCATGTGCTCGACATAGTTGTCGTAGTCGGGCATGCCGACCATCAGGCGGGCTGCCTGCCCCAGGTATTTACCCAGTCGACCCAGGTCGTTGAACATGACTGCAGTCCTCTCGATTACGCGTCAGGCAGTGCCTGGAACGGGGTTTCCTTGTCGGTACGTTCCTTGCGGCCCAGGGCGGCATAGCCAACCTTGATGGCGAAGAACAGGATGCTGAACACCACCAGCAGGAACAGAATCGTCAGGCCCGCGTTGGTGTAGGCGTTGAAGATCACATGCTGCATCTGCCCGATGTCCTTGGCCGGGGCCAGTACCTGGCCGGCGTCCAGCGCGGTGCTGTATTTCTTGGCCAGGGCCAGGAAGCCAACGGCCGGGTTCGGGTCGAACAGCTTGATCAGGCCTGCAGCCGTGGTGCAGATCAGCAGCCAGACGGCCGGCACCAGGGTGACCCAGATGTAACGCTGACGCTTCATCTTGATCAGCACCACGGTACCGAGCATCAGGGCGATACCGGCCAGCATCTGGTTGGAGATGCCGAACAGCGGCCACAGGGTGTTGATGCCGCCCAGCGGGTCGATCACGCCCTGGTACAGCAGGTAGCCCCAGAGTGCCACGCAACCCGCGGTAGCGAGCAGGTTGGCCCCCCACGACTCGGTGCGTTTGAGGGCCGGCACGAAGCTGCCCAGCAGGTCTTGCAGCATGAAGCGCCCGGCACGGGTACCGGCGTCCACCGCGGTGAGGATGAACAGCGCCTCGAACAGAATCGCGAAGTGGTACCAGAAGGCCATGGTGTTTTCACCTGGCAACACCTGGTGCAGGATCTGCGCGATACCGACCGCCAGGGTCGGCGCACCGCCGGCACGGGCCAGGATGGTGTGCTCACCGATGTCACGGGCGACGGCTTCAAGCTGCTCAGGCGTAATCAGGAAGCCCCAGCTGCTGACCGTCTGCGCCACCGATGCCACGTCTGCACCGACCACGGCGGCCGGGCTGTTCATGGCGAAGTACACACCCGGCTCGATCACCGAAGCGGCGACCATGGCCATGATGGCGACGAACGACTCCATCAGCATGCCGCCGTAGCCGATGTAGCGGGCGTTGGTTTCGTTGTCCAGCAGCTTGGGCGTTGTTCCCGAGGAGATCAGCGCATGGAAGCCGGACACCGCACCACAGGCAATGGTGATGAACAGGAACGGGAACAGGGTGCCCTTCCACACCGGGCCGGTGCCGTCGGTGAACTGGGTCAGCGCCGGCATTTTCAGCTCGGGCGCGATGATCAGGATACCGATGGCCAGGCCAACGATAGTGCCGATCTTGAGGAAGGTGGACAGGTAGTCACGCGGCGCCAGCACCAGCCATACCGGCAGCACGGCGGCAACAAAGCCGTAGCCCACCAGCATCCAGGTGATCTGCACGCCAGTGAAGGTGAACGCCGGGCCCCACACCGGGTCTGCAGCGATTACACCGCCCAGCCAGATCGAAGCCAGCAGCAATACCACGCCAACGACCGAGATTTCGCCGATGCGGCCCGGGCGGATGTAGCGCATGTAGATGCCCATGAACATCGCGATCGGGATGGTCGCCATCACCGTGAACATGCCCCACGGGCTTTCGGCCAGGGCCTTGACCACGATCAGCGCCAGCACCGCCAGGATGATGATCATGATCAGGAAGCAGCCAAACAGGGCAATGGTGCCCGGAATGCGGCCCATCTCCTCGCGCACCATGTCGCCCAGCGAGCGGCCGTTGCGGCGGGTAGACAGGAACAGGACCATGAAGTCCTGCACCGCACCGGCCAGCACCACACCGGCAATCAGCCACAGCGTGCCGGGCAGGTAGCCCATTTGCGCGGCAAGCACCGGGCCGACCAGGGGGCCTGCGCCAGCGATAGCGGCGAAGTGGTGGCCGAAAAGAATGTGTTTGTTGGTCGGGACGTAGTCCAGGCCGTCGTTGTTGAGCACCGCCGGCGTGGCGCGCCGCGGGTCGAGTTGCATCACCTTGGTGGCGATGAACAGGCTGTAGTAACGGTAGGCAACCAGGTAGATGGCCACTGCCGCGACCACGATCCACAAGGCGTTGATCGCCTCACCGCGCCGCAGGGCTACCACACCCAGCGCGCAGGCCCCTATGACTGCCAGCGCCAGCCACGGAATGTGGCGTAGCAGGCTATTATTGTTGTTCATGGTTTGCTTCCAGCTGGTGGATTGGAAAGACCGCCCACCGAGTCTAGGGCCAGTCATCGCGCATTGCCACACTTGCTTTGGTCTAGAGCCTCTGCGGCCAGATTGCGGTACCTGATGCACATACCACTCTAACTATAGTCAGGATGTCACCTTAGGACCTACCCGAGGACCCATGCCATGAGCGATCACGACGAACGCCGCCGCTTCCAGCGTATCCAGTTCGACGCCCCCACCCGGCTGTGCCAGGGCGAACGCTGCTGGGAGGTGAAATTGCTCGACCTGTCCCTCAAAGGGCTGCTGGTCGAATGCCCACAACCGTGGGATGCCGACCTGACCCAGGACTTCGAAGCGTACATCCTGCTCAACGATGAAGTGACCGAGGTGCAGATGCAGGTCGAGCTGCGCCACGAAGAACCCGATCGCCTGGGCTTCATCTGCCTCTACATCGACGTCGATTCGATGACCCATTTGCACCGTCTTGTGGAATTGAACGTGGCTGACAGCACCGAAATGATGCGTGAGCTGCGCGAACTCATCGAATAATGAAATCTCTTAGCTAGCTAATAGCTCTCCCGCCTGACGTTTCCTGTCTACCCAGACAGCTTTAAGCCTGGGTAGCAGCACTTTGTACACACCCCTCTAGCACCGCTTTCGATGAGTTGGTACGCCTTCTGCATTGGGTTTTTGCACACCCAGCGGTCGCCCGTGTACGCGCTCCGATCAAAATATTGTATACAATTCTTGTGGCAATCATTTGTAGGAAATGTCTACAGTAGCGACACAACAATAAACAGAGAGCCTGCTCCATGACTACGTCCCCTAGCACGTCTCCCACCAAGCGCCCCGAGGATGAAAACCTCGGGCTTGGTGCCAACCTGGCCTATGGTCTGCAGCATGTGTTGACCATGTACGGGGGGATCGTCGCGGTACCCCTGATCCTGGGGCAGGCCGCTGGCCTGAACGGTGCCGAAATCGGCATGCTGATCGCGGCCTCGCTGTTTGCCGGTGGCCTGGCCACCCTGCTACAGACCTTGGGGCTGCCGTTCTTCGGTTGCCAGTTGCCGCTGGTGCAGGGCGTGTCGTTCGCCGGTGTGGCGACCATGGGCGCGATCCTCAGCAGCGAGGGCGGCGGTGGCTTGCCGGGCGTGCTTGGCGCGGTCATGGCGGCATCGCTGATCGGCTTTCTGATCACGCCGGTGTTCTCGCGCATCACCAAGTTCTTCCCGCCACTGGTGACCGGTATCGTCATCACCACCATCGGCCTGACCCTGATGCCGGTGGCCGCACGCTGGGTAATGGGCGGCAACAGCGCCTCGCCAGAATTCGGCAGCGTGGCCAACATCGGCCTGGCCGGGCTCACCTTCGCCATCGTGCTGCTGCTGAGCAAGCTGGGCAGCGCGACCATCTCGCGCCTGTCGATCCTGCTGGCCATGGTGGTCGGCACGCTGATCGCCTGGGCGCTGGGCATGACCGACTTCAGCAAGGTCACCGAAGGCCCGATGTTTGCCTTCCCGACGCCGTTCCATTTCGGCATGCCGGAATTCCACATCGCCGCGATCCTGTCGATGTGCATCGTGATCATGGTGACCCTGGTGGAAACCTCGGCCGACATCCTCGCCGTAGGCGAGATCATCGATACCAAGGTCGACTCCAAGCGGCTGGGCAATGGCCTGCGCGCCGACATGGCATCGAGCATCCTGGCGCCGATCTTCGGCTCGTTCACCCAGAGCGCGTTCGCCCAGAACGTTGGCCTGGTGGCCGTGACCGGGGTCAAGAGCCGCTATGTGGTGGCTACCGGTGGCGTGATCCTAGTGGTGCTCGGCCTGCTGCCGATCATGGGCCGGGTGATTGCCGCCGTACCTACCCCGGTATTGGGCGGCGCGGGCATCGTGCTGTTCGGCACCGTGGCAGCCAGTGGTATCCGCACCCTGTCGAAGGTCAGCTACAAGAACAACGTCAACCTGATCATCGTCGCGGCCTCGCTGGGCTTCGGCATGATCCCGATTGCCGCGCCGACCTTCTACCACCACTTCCCGAACTGGTTCGAGACCATCTTCCACTCGGGTATCAGCTCGGCGGCGATCATGGCCATCCTGCTGAACCTGATCTTCAACCACTTCACCACCGGCAACTCGGAAAACCAGTCGGTGTTCGCTGCAGCCTACGAGCGCACCATCCAGTACTCGGACATTTCTGCATTGCGTGATGGCGACTACTTCAAGGATGGCAAGCTGTTCGACGCTGAAGGCAATGAGGTGCCGATGCTGGAGGTGGACGAGCATGGCAATGAAACAGTCAGGCGGGCGGCGGTTGCTGAGCATTGACTGCTGACTGAGCGGTGAAGTGGAGGGGCCGACGCGCATCGTCGGCCCCTTTTTCGTTTTCCTGCACTGGCCCTATCGCCGGCAAGCCAGCTCCCACAGGATTTTCACTGCCCTTGAAGGCTGTGCTGTACTTGTGGGAGCTGGCTTGCCAGCGATAGGGCCGGTACAGGCTATAAATTACTCGAACAGTGCATCCAGAGCCTGCTCCAGCCGGGTCACGGCAATCACCTGCAACCCCGCCGGCGGTTCTTTCGGCGCATTGCCCTTGGGCACGATGGCACGCTTGAAACCGTGCTTGGCCGCCTCCTTCAACCGCTCCTGGCCACTGGGCACAGGCCGCACCTCGCCCGACAAACCAATCTCGCCAAACACCAGCAGCCCATGGGCGAGTGGCCGGTTACGCAAGCTGGACATCACCGCCGCCAGCAACGCCAGGTCCGAGGCTGTTTCCAACACCTTCACCCCGCCCACCACGTTGAGGAACACGTCCTGATCGTGGGTCGGAATCCCGCCGTGGCGGTGCAACACCGCCAACAACATGGCCAGGCGGTTCTGGTCCAGGCCCAGGGTCACCCGCCGAGGGTTGGCCAGGTGGCTGTCGTCGACCAGTGCCTGCACCTCGACCAGCATCGGCCGGGTGCCCTCCCAGGTCGCCATCACCACACTGCCCGGCACTTCTTCCTGGGTACGGTTGAGGAAGATCGCCGACGGGTTGGACACCTCTTTCAGGCCGCGGTCGGTCATGCCGAACACACCCAGTTCGTTGACCGCGCCAAAGCGGTTCTTCACCGCCCGCAGCAAGCGCAGGCGGCCATCGGACTCACCCTCGAAATACAGCACGGTGTCGACCATGTGCTCCAGTACCCGCGGGCCGGCCAGCGAGCCTTCCTTGGTCACATGGCCGACCAGGAAGATGGCCGTGCCGCTTTGTTTCGCGTAACGCACCAGCAGCGCCGTGCTCTCACGCACCTGGGCCACGCCACCGGGCGCTGATTGCAGCTGCTCGGTGAAGATGGTCTGGATCGAGTCGATCACCATCACCCGTGGCTTCTCGACGCGGGCTGTGGCGATGATGGTCTCGATGCAGGTTTCGGTCATCACCTTGAGCTGGTCCTGGGGCAAGCCCAGGCGCCGCGAACGCATGGCCACCTGCTGCTGCGATTCCTCACCCGTCACATACAGTGCCGGCATGCCCACGGCGATGTTGCACAACGTCTGCAGCAGGATGGTCGACTTGCCGATGCCGGGGTCGCCACCAATCAGCACCACCGAACCATCCACCAGGCCTCCACCCAGCACGCGGTCCAGTTCAGTGCTGCTGGTGGTGAAGCGCGGGATCTCCTCGACGCTGACTTCGGCCAAGGTCTTGATCTGTGCCTGCTGCCCGGTCCAGCCGGCGCGGCCGCTGCTGGGCGCCGCCGCGCCGCCGCTCTCGATCATGGTTTCGACCAGGGTGTTCCAGGCCCCGCATTCGCCACACTGGCCTGCCCATTTGGGGAAGGTCGCGCCGCACTCGGTGCAGCCATACAAGCGCTTGGCCTTGGCCATGGGTGGGGTCTCCTGGAAAAAACCGCCATGATAGCCGAGCCGAACGTGTCTCGAACGCTTCGGGATGCGACAAAACTATTCGTTCCAACTGCAGTCAGTAGCCCTGAACACCACGCATGAAGCGTTTTAGTGGCTTACACTGCGTTAACCTTACCTTTTGTTACAAGGAACCAAACATGGGCATGATCAGTGAGTTCAAGGCCTTCGCGGTCAAAGGCAATGTCGTCGACATGGCGGTGGGTATCATCATCGGCGCGGCCTTCGGCAAGATCGTCTCGTCCTTCGTCGGAGACGTGGTCATGCCGCCACTGGGCCTGTTGATCGGGGGCGTGGACTTCAGCGACCTGGCCATTACCCTGAAGGCTGCCGAAGGTGATGTACCAGCGGTGGTGCTGGCGTATGGCAAGTTCATCCAGACCGTGATCGACTTCCTGATCGTGGCCTTTGCCATCTTCATGGGGGTGAAGGCAATCAACCGGCTCAAGCGTGAAGAAGCCGTGGCACCGACTGCGCCGCCTGTGCCGACTGCCGAGGAAACGCTGCTGACCGAGATTCGCGATTTGCTCAAGACGCAGAACCAGAACCGCTTGCCTTGAGATAGCCGGGGGCTGCTTTGCAGCCCATCGCCGGCAAGCCAGCTCCCACAGGGACCGCGCAATGCTCAAGCCCTGCACAGTACTTGTGGGAGCTGGCTTGCCAGCGATGGGCCGCAAAGCGGCCCCAATTACCAATAATTTTCGACCGCCACCTGCCCTGGCCGTTTGCTCAGGCTCAGTTGCAGGTCACGCGCCTTCAGCACCTTGCGCGTCTCGTCGATCATCTCCGGATTGCCGCACAGCATCACCCGCGAATGCTCCGGTGACAGCTCCAGCCCTGCGGCCTTCTCCAGTTCGCCATTCTCGATCAGCGTGGTAATCCGCTGATTCAATGCACCCGGATGCTGCTCACGTGTCACCACCGGGATGAACTGCAACTTGCCAGCAAACTCGGCCAGGTAGTCGCGCTGCTCCAGCCCGGCGATTTCATCCACATAAGCCAGCTCTTTCGCTTCGCGCACCGAGTACACCAACTTGATGCTGTCGAAACGCTCCCAGGCCTCGAAGTCCTGCAGAATCGACATGAATGGTGCAATACCCGTGCCCGTGGCCAACAGCCACAAGTCACGCCCCCCGACAAAGCGGTCGAGGGTGAGGAAACCAAACGCCTGGCGGTCGATCAGCAGGGTGTCGCCTGCGCCCAACCGGCTCAGCTCGCTGGTGAACTCGCCGCCCGGCACCACGATGGAGAAGAAGTCGAGGTGCTCGTCATGCGGTGCGCTGACCATGGAATAGGCGCGCCACACCACACTGCCATCGGCCTTGGTCACGCCCAGGCGGGCAAACTGGCCGGAACGGAAGCGGAACCCCGCATCGCGCGTAACCCGCAGGCTGAAGAGGTTCGGCGTCAACGGCTGAACATCGAGCAGGGTCTGGCGGGTGAATTTTTCGGCGCTTGCGGTCATATCGGGCTCCAGGGTTGGCGAGTGCACAGTGTCGCTTAAAGTGGCCCGGATAAAAACCACCGCTTTGTAAGGCCTCATCAAGGGCGATCGTGCCGAACCCTCAGATAATCCTGATCGCTATAACAAAAAAATCCCAACAAGGTGGTAGGACTTTTCCTACAATCATCCGGGTACTCAAACGGATTGGATCCTGCCCCCCAAGGAGTGCTTCAAATGCTTCATTGGAGACCCGAACACCTGCATGTGTTCGTTAGCGAGCGATGCCCAAGGAAGTTGTTCGACATCGCAGTGCACTTGGCTCAGGACTTGGGCATGGAATACCTCGGGCTGAATATTCGCATCCAGATCGCCACGCAGACCCCCAGGGTTTACCTCTACAGCAATTACCCGAACGAATGGATCGAGCGCTATCAGCGTGACGAGTTCTACAAACAGGACCCCGCCGCAAACGTGAGCCACAGCTCGACGATGCCAGTGCTGTGGACAGACGAGCTGTATCGCGAAGCCCCTCGGTTTCGCGAAGAGGCTTGCCAATATGGCCTGCGTCATGGCTGGACACAGTCGCTGCACGACTTACAGCACAACGAGAGCCAGATCAGCGTAGCCAGACCCGCCGGCAACATCGACATTACCGAACTCTACGACAAAGCCGGCAGCGTGCAGTGGCTGTGCCACACCCTTCACGCCGTACTGGGCGAGCACCACCTGAACGCACTGTGCCCACCCCAACCCAAAATGAGCGATCGGGAACTGGAAGTGCTGAAATGGTCAGCCGCCGGCAAGACCGCTGCCGACGTGGCCTGCATTCTGTCGCTGTCGCAAAGCACGGTTAACTTTCATATCCGCAGCGTGATCACCAAGACCAACGCAGCAAACAAAGCCGGTGCCATCGCCATCGCCGCCCTGCGTGGCTGGATCTGACCTACAAACCTGCGACCTTGGGCAAAGCCCTGTAGAATCGCCCGGCAAAGCCCGGGGCGAACCGCAACGGGCAGTTTCATACCCGAGCCAGACGCCATGCCCCTGTTGACCACCCCCTACGCCGAACTCGACCTGATCCGCCAGCCGGAGCAGGCCAACGACCCGCTGCAGGCTTTCGACGCCGCCGACGAGTACCTGCTTGCGCAGCTGCACGAACAGGCACCCGACGCCAACTGCCGCGTGCTGGTGCTCAATGACAGCTTCGGTGCCCTGGCCGCCAGCCTGGCGGGCCGGTTGCAGGTAGTCAGCAGTGGCGATTCGCACCTGGCGCATCTGGCCCTGGAAAAAAACCTGGCGCGCAATGGCTTGCCGTTCGACAGCGTGCCGTTCGTACCGGCCAGTGAACACTGGCAAGGCCCGTTCGACCGGGTGCTGGTGCGCGTGCCAAAAACCCTGGCACTGCTCGAAGAGCAATTGATTCGCCTGCAAGGCCACTTGGCGCCAGGGGCGCAGGTGATTGCCGGGGCGATGATCAAGCACTTGCCGCGCGCAGCCGGTGACCTGATGGAAAAGTACATCGGCCCGGTGCAGGCCTCGCTCGCGCAGAAAAAGGCGCGCCTGCTGACGGCAACGGTGGCCCGACTACCGGCCGCCCGCTCGCCCTACCCTAGCCGTTATCGCCTTGAAGCGCCTGCGCTGGAGCTGGTGAACCACGCCAACGTGTTCTGCCGTGAAGGGCTGGATATCGGCACCCGGGCATTCCTGCCGCATCTGCCACGTGACCTGGGCAACGCGAGGGTGGCAGACCTGGGCTGCGGTAATGGCGTACTGGCGATTGCCAGTGCACTGGCGAACCCCGATGCCGAGTACACGCTGGTCGACGAGTCGTACATGGCGGTGCAATCGGCACGGGAGAACTGGCAAGCTGCACTGGGCGAACGCCCGGCAACCTTTGTCGCAGCTGATGGGTTGGCCGGGGTGGAGAAGCAGTCGCTGGACGTGGTGCTGTGCAACCCGCCGTTCCACCAGCAGCAGGTGGTGGGGGATTTCCTGGCCTGGCGCATGTTCCAGCAGGCGCGTGAGGCGCTGGTGGTGGGTGGGGCGCTCTACATCGTGGGTAACCGGCACCTGGGGTATCACAGCAAGCTGGCGCGGTTGTTCCGGGGGGTGGAACAGGTGGCAGCGACGCCCAAGTTCGTCATCCTGAAAGCCCGCAAATAGGCTTTTGGGGCTGCTTTGCAGCCCATCGCGACACAAGGCCGCTCCCACAAGGTCCTGCGTATGCCGATCCGTGTGGGAGCGGCCTTGTGTCGCGAAAGGGGCGCAAAGCGCCCCCATCGGTTCAATGGGTGGTAAGGCCCGCAGCCCCCATGAACAAGCGCATCACCCACGCCGCCACACCCAACGCCGCCACGCTCATCGCCCAGATCAGCAGCAGCCAACCCAGCCGCTGCCACAGCGGTTTCTTCTCTTCCAAGCCATGTTTGCCGGTCATCATGCGGTCCTCCTAGTGATAGCCGTCTTCATGGGTCACCTTGCCGCGGAACACGTAGTAGCTCCAGAAGGTGTACATGAGGATGAACGGCAGGATGAATAACGTGCCCACCAGCATGAAGCCCTGGCTTTGCGGTGGCGCCGCAGCATCCCAGATCGAGATCGACGGCGGGATGATGTTCGGCCACAGGCTGATGCCCAGGCCGCTGTAGCCAAGGAAGATCAGCACCAGGGTGAGCAGGAACGGCGTGTAGTGCGCGTTGCGCGCCACCGCCTTGAGCAACCCGTAGAAGGTCACCAGCACCAGCAGCGGTACCGGCATGAACCAGATCAGGTTAGGCATGCTGAACCAGCGGTCGGCGATCTGTGGATAAGCGATGGGGGTCCACAGGCTGACGATACCGATCACCACCAGCAGCACCAGCGCCAGCGGCCGGGCCATGTCGTGCATCTTCTGTTGCAGTGGCCCTTCGGTCTTCATGATCAGCCAGGTGCAGCCCAGCAGCGTGTAGGCCACGATCAGCCCCAAGCCACAGAACAGGCTGAACGGGGTAAGCCAATCGAGGGTGCCACCGGCAAAATGGCGGTCGACCACCTTGAAGCCTTCAAGGAAGGCACCCAGTGCCACCCCCTGGAAGAAGGTGGCGACCAGCGAACCCCAGATGAACGCCTTGTCCCAGATGTGCCGCTTGTCGGCTTTGGCCTTGAAACGGAACTCGAAGGCCACGCCGCGGAAGATCAGCCCGATCAGCATCAGGATCAACGGCAGGTACAGGGCTTCGAGCACCACGGCATAGGCCATCGGGAACGCCCCGAACAGCCCCGCACCACCCAGGATCAGCCAGGTTTCGTTGCCGTCCCACACCGGGGCGACAGTGTTCATCATTACATCGCGGTCCTGCTCGCCCTTGACGAAGGGGAAGAGCATGCCGATACCCAGGTCGAAGCCGTCCATCACCACGTACATCATGACGCCGAAGATGATGATCACCGCCCAGATCAGCGGAAGGTCGATACCCATGGCTCAGTCCTCCTTGCTCAGGCTGGCAGTCTTGGCCTCATGGCCATCATCGGCGGCAGACAGCGGCCGCGCCGGCGTACGTTTCTGGCCAGGGCCGCCCGGTGTGTGTTCGTCACCTTCGCCGGTCTGCGGCCCTTTGCGCACCAGGCGCATCATGTAGCCAAGGCCGGTACCGAACAGGGCGAAGTACACCACCACGAACGCCACCAGGGTGAAGCCAAGCTGTGCATAACTGTGGTTGGACACGCCATCCGCCGTGCGCATCAGGCCATATACCACCCAGGGCTGGCGCCCAATTTCGGTGGTGAACCAGCCGGCCAGCAACGCGATCAGCCCGGAAGGCCCCATCCATAGCGCCAGGTACAGGAACGGGCGCGAGGTGTAGAGCGTGCCGCGCTTGCGCAGCCACAGGCTCCACAGGCCGACGAAGATCATCAGGAAACCAAGCCCGACCATGATGCGGAACGACCAGAAGACGATGGTCGAGTTGGGCCGGTCCTCAGGCGGGAATTCCTTCATCGCCGGCACCTGCTTGTCCAGGCTGTGGGTGAGGATCAGGCTACCGAGCGCCGGGATTTCCAGTTTGAAGTGCGTGGTTTCGGCCTTCATGTCGGGGATACCGAACAGGATCAACGGGGTCGGCTCGCCGGGCACGTTCTCCCAGTGGCCTTCGATGGCAGCGATTTTCACCGGCTGGTGCTTGAGCGTGTTCAGGCCATGGAAGTCGCCGATCACCGCCTGGATCGGGGCAACGATCAGCGCCATCCACATGGCCATCGACAGCATCTTGCGCACCGCCGGGTTGTCACGCCCGCGCAGCAGGTGCCAAGCCGCCGAGGCGCCGACGAAGAACGCCGTGGAGACGAACGCAGCGGTGGCCATGTGCATCAGGCGGTAGGGGAAGGAGGGGTTGAACACCACCGCAAACCAGTCCACCGGTACCACCCGGCCATCGATGATCTCGTGGCCTTGCGGGGTTTGCATCCAGCTGTTGGAGGCGAGAATCCAGAAGGTGGATACCAGCGTGCCCAGTGCCACCATGCAGGTGGAGAAAAAGTGCAAGCCGCGGCCAACACGGTTCCAGCCGAACAGCATGACGCCGAGGAAGCCCGCTTCGAGGAAGAAGGCGGTCAGCACCTCGTAGGTCAGCAATGGCCCGGTCACGGCGCCGGCGAACTCGGAGAAGCGGCTCCAGTTGGTACCGAACTGGTAGGCCATGACCAGGCCCGAGACCACGCCCATGCCGAAGTTGACGGCGAAAATTTTCGACCAGAAGTGATAGAGGTCACGGTAGACCTGGTTGTGGGTCCGCAGCCAGAGGCCTTCGAGGACTGCCAGGTAGCTCGCCAGGCCAATGGTGATGGCCGGGAACAGGATGTGGAACGACACGGTAAAGGCAAACTGCATTCGGGCGAGCTCTAGGGCCTCTATTCCGAACATGGTGCTTCCTCTTCAGATAATCCGGCGTCCGGGCTTGTGGCCCCAGTCGCCCACTGCCCCCACTGGGTCGAGTACGGCGTGTTGGAATTGTTCTGTTCGATCGCAGGGATTCCGGCCCAAAGGGCCTATTCGTTGAATCTGGAACGATTGATCCAGATCAACGAATGCTAGGAAGCATAGTCCCGAATGGCCCGGCAAGCCGTGTGGTTGATTGCCGCGTGACCGGTTGCCCCACCCTCTTTCATTACGTGTGAAAAAGTGCCGATTCGGGCAAACAGTAACCGTTTGTTACAAACAGATGATACGCTGCGCAACCCCTCTACTGCGCCGAGGCCCCTGGTTTCCGATGTCTGATTCCGCACCGCAGTTGTTACGTCACCACCGCCCTTTCCTGGCGTTCTGGCTGGCCCGCGTGTTTACCGCCAGCGGCTTCCAGATGCTCACCGTGGCCATTGGCTGGCACCTCTATCAATTGACCGGCAACGTGCTGGACCTGGGCCTGGTCGGCCTGGTGGAATTTGCACCACGGGTGCTGTTCATGCTGCACACCGGGCATGTGGCCGACCGCTATGACCGGCGCAAAGTCGCCGCCCTGTGCCAGAGCCTGCAGGGGTTGATCGCCCTGGCGCTGGCGGTGGGCAGCGCCACTGACAACGTCACCCGCGAACTGATTTTCGCCCTGGCATTCCTGCTGGGCGCTACACGCTCGTTCGAAATGCCGGCGACTCAGGCGCTGTTGCCCAACGTGGTGCCGCCTGGGCTGTTCCCGAGGGCGGTGGCGGCGTCGGCGTCAGCCACCCAATCGGCGACTATCGTGGCGCCAGCGGTGGGCGGCTTCCTGTATGCCTTTGGCAGCATCTGGGTGTATGGCCCCACCGTGGCCCTGTACGCCATCGCCTGCGTGCTCACCCTGAGCCTGCAGGCACGCGGCCAGGTCGTGCAGCGCGGGCGGGCCAGCATCGAATCGCTGCTGGCCGGCATTCGCTTCATCCGCAGCCGGCCTGACATCCTCGGCGCTATCTCGCTGGACCTGTTCGCCGTTCTGCTGGGCGGCGCCACCGCGCTGCTGCCGGTGTTCGCCAAGGACATCCTGCTGACCGGCCCGCTGGGCCTTGGCCTTTTGCGTTCGGCGCCGGCAGTGGGCGCATTGCTGATGTCGGTATGGCTGGCGCGCTTCCCGTTCGAGCGCAACGTGGGGCGCACCATGTTCACGGCAGTCGGCGTGTTCGGCGTGGCGACCATCGCCTTCGGCCTGTCGACCTCGTTCTGGTTCTCACTGGCGGTGCTGGTGGTGCTGGGCGCGGCGGACATGATCAGCATGGTGATTCGCGGGGCTTTCGTGCAACTGGAAACGCCGGATGAAATGCGCGGGCGGGTGAGCGCGGTGAACGGGTTGTTCATTGGTGCCTCGAACCAGCTCGGTGAGTTCGAATCGGGGGTGACGGCGCACTGGTTTGGCACAGTGCCAGCGGTAGTGATGGGCGGAGTGGGCACGTTGGTGGTGACCGGGGTGTGGATAAAACTGTTCCCGACACTGGCCAAGCGGGATCGGTTGCATAACGGTTGAGCGGTGACCTGTACTGGCCCTATCGCCGGCAAGCCAGCTCCCACAGGTACACCACAGTTTCCGAATGCTGTGCAGTACCTGTGGGAGCTGGCTTGCCGGCGATAGGGCCGGTACAGGCGATAGAAAATCCCATTCCCAACGGCCATAGGCCCCCGCCAAGCATGCTGGTATGATGCGCGGCTTTTTTCCTCCCCACACAAAACCACGGCAACCGGTACGGTCTGTGCTTTGCTGATGGGGTCGATACATTCATGGCGCCGGGGGCGCCTTGGGGAGCGGGCATGCTGGAAAGGCTGTTTCAACTAAAAGCACACAACACCAATGTGCGCACCGAGATTCTCGCGGGCGTCACCACCTTCCTGGCCATGGCCTACATCCTGTTCGTCAACCCGAGCATCCTCGGCGAGACCGGCATGGACAAAGGCGCGATCTTCGTCGCCACCTGCCTGGCCGCAGCCATCGGCTCGGTGACCATGGGCCTGATCGCCAACTACCCGATCGCCCTGGCGCCGGGCATGGGCCTGAACGCATTCTTCACCTACACCGTGGTGCTGCACATGGGCCACACCTGGCAAGTGGCGCTGGGTGCGGTGTTCCTGTCGGCGGTGATGTTCTTCCTGTTGTCGATCTTCCGCATCCGCGAATGGATCGTGAACAGCATCCCGCTGCCGCTGCGCTCGGCGATTGCCGCCGGTATCGGCCTGTTCCTGGCGCTGATCGCGCTGCATAACGCCGGCATCGTCGTCGATAACCCGGCTACCCTGGTGGGCCTGGGCGACCTCAAGCAGCCGGCTCCGATCCTCGCCACCCTGGGCTTCTTCCTGATCGTGGGCCTGGAGTCGCTGAAAGTGCGCGGCGCCGTGCTGATCGGCATCCTGGCGGTGACCATCGCCTCGATCGTGATGGGCGTGACGCCGTTCGGCGGTATCGTCTCCATGCCGCCGTCGCTGGCGCCAACCTTCCTGCAACTGGACATTGCCGGTGCGCTGGACGTAGGCCTGGTCAGCGTGATCTTCGCCTTCCTGTTCGTCGACCTGTTCGACAACTCCGGCACCCTGATCGGCGTGGCCAAGCGCGCCGGTTTGATGGGCAAGGACGGCCACATGCCGAAAATGGGCCGCGCCCTGATCGCCGACAGCACCGCCGCCATGGCCGGTTCGCTGCTGGGCACCTCGACCACCACCAGCTACATCGAGTCCGCTGCCGGCGTGAGCGCCGGTGGCCGCACTGGCCTGACCGCCATCGTGGTTGCCGCGTTATTCCTGCTGGCGCTGTTCTTCGCCCCGCTGGCCGGTAGCGTGCCGGCCTTTGCCACCGCCCCGGCGTTGCTGTTCGTCGCGGTGCTGATGGCTTCGGGCCTGGCAGAAATAAACTGGGACGACGTCACCGAAGCCGCACCGGTGGTGGTGACCGCCCTGGCCATGCCGCTGACCTACTCGATCGCCAACGGTATCGCCTTCGGCTTCATTTCCTGGACCGCCGTCAAGCTGATCTCCGGCCGCCACCGCGACCTGAACCCGGCCCTGGTGATCCTCTCCATCCTGTTCGTCATCAAGCTGGGCTGGTTCAACGCATGAGTGCTGCTTTCGACCCCTCCTCCTACACCACCCAGCTGGAAGCCAAGGTGGCCCGGCTGCGCGAGCTGCTGGCGCCCTTCGGCGCGCCGGAGCCGGCTGTTTTCGACTCGCCGCGCGAGCACTACCGCCTGCGCGCCGAGTTCCGTCTGTGGCGCGAGGATGGCCAGCGCCACTACGCCATGTTTGCCCCGGGCGAGAAGCACAAGGCAATCCTGATCGAGGATTTCCCCATTGCCAGCCAGCGCATCAATGCGCTGATGCCGCGCCTGAGGGCGGCCTGGCAGGCCAGTGAAGAACTGGGCAACCGCCTGTTCCAGGTGGAGTTCCTGACCACCCTGGCCGGCGATGCGATGATCACCATGTGCTACCACCGCCCGCTGGACGAGGCGTGGGAAGTGGAAGCGCGGCAACTGGCTGAAGCGCTGGGTGTTAGCGTGATTGGCCGCTCCAAAGGCAAGCGCCTGGTGATCGGCCGCGACTATGCGGTGGAAAAGCTCGACGTGGCTGGCCGTGTGTTCAGCTATCGCCAACCGGAAGGCGCGTTCACCCAGCCTAACGGCGCGGTAAACCAGAAGATGCTGAGCTGGGCGTTCGACGCCATCGGCGAGCGTGAAGACGATTTGCTGGAGCTGTACTGCGGCAACGGCAACTTCACCCTGCCGCTGGCTACCCGCGTGCGCCAGGTGCTGGCGACCGAAATCAGCAAGACTTCGGTCAATGCCGCGCTGAGCAACCTCGACGAGAACGCTGTGGATAACGTGCGTTTGGTGCGTTTGTCGGCAGAAGAGCTGACCCAGGCGCTGAATGAGGTGCGGCCGTTCCGTCGCCTGGAAGGCATCGACCTGAAAAGCTACGACTTCGGCACCGTGTTCGTCGACCCGCCGCGCGCGGGGATGGACCCGGACACCTGCGAGCTGACCCGGCGTTTCGAGCGGATTCTGTACATCTCGTGCAACCCGGAAACGCTGGCGGCGAACATTGCCCAGTTGCAGGACACCCACCGCATCGAGCGGTGTGCGTTGTTTGACCAGTTCCCCTACACCCACCATATGGAGAGTGGGGTTCTGCTGGTTCGGCGGTAGCCTTCAGATCGCCGGGGCTGCTTTGCAGCCCATCGCAGGCAAGCCAGCTCCCACACCGACCGCGCTGCCCTCAAGGCCTGTGCAGTAACTGTGAGAACTGTCTTGCCAGCAATGGGGCCCGACAGGCAAGCCAAGAAAGCCGCCCCACATCGAACGGTGTGGGAGCTGGCTTGCCGGCGATGGGGCGCGAAGCGGCCCCAAGCTTTAATCAGAAGTCGAAGAAGACCGTCTCCCCTTCCCCCTGAATACGGATATCGAAGCGATACGCCGTCTTCCCGTCCACTTCGCAACGCTTGGCAATCAACGTCTCACGCCGCTGTGGCTGCTCGATCAGGTTCAGCACCGGGCACTTGGCGTTGGCCTGGGCTTCGTCATCGAAGTACAGGCGCGTGTGCAGGTGAATGTTGATGCCCCGGGCAAACAGGCTGATGTTGATGTGCGGCGCCATCGGCACGCCAGCCGCGTTGTTCACCACGCCCGGCTTGACCGTGTGCAGCGTCCACTCGCCGGCATCGAAGGTGGTGGCGGTGCGACCAAAGCTGTTGAAGGCGTTTTCCAGGTTGTAGGCATCCTGGTATTCGCCGTTGGCGTCGGCTTGCCACACTTCCAGGAACGAGTCGCGCACCAGGTGGCCGTTGCCGTCATACACCTGGCCGATCAGCAGAATGTGCTCGCCCGGCGCGTCTGGCTTGGCCAGGCGGTTCCAGATTTCCTGGTCGCGGGTCGGGTTGCCGGCCGCTTCCAAGGCCAGGCCGATGTGCACGTAGGGGCCGGCGGTCTGCGAAGGGGTTTCCGGCAGCAGTTCGATTGGCATGGCGGGGTCCTCAGCAGTTTTCGAAGTGGGTCTTGCGCTGGCCGCGCAGCACGATGTCGAAGCGGTAGGCCAGGCAGTCCATCGGGTTGGCGTTGCTCATGTCGAGCTTGGCGATCAACTGCTGCACGGCTTGCGGGTTGGCGATCGACTTGACGATCGGGCACATCGGGATCAGCGGGTCACCCTCGAAGTACAGCTGGGTGATCAGCTTGGTCGCAATCGACGGGCCGCTGATGGCGAAGTGGATGTGCGCCGGGCGCCAGTCGTTAGGGCCGTTGCGCCATGGGTACGGGCCCGGCTTGATGGTGCGGAAGCTGTAGTAGCCGTCACGGTCGGTCAGGCAACGGCCGACACCACCGAAGTTCGGGTCCAGCGGAGCCAGGTAACGGTCGTTCTTGTGGCGGTAGCGGCCGCCAGCGTTGGCTTGCCACATCTCCACCAGAGTATTCGGCACAGGCTTGCCGTACTGGTCGACGACGCGGCCGGCAACGATGATGCGCTCGCCGATTGGCAGGCCACCGTTGTTGAAGTTCAGCAGCAGGTCATGGTCGTGGGCACCAAAGCCCAGGTGGGAAAAGTCTGGCCCCGTGGTTTCGCTGATCGACTGTGGGATGCTGACCAGTGCCTGGCGCGGCGAGCGGGCAATGGACGTCTTGTAGTCAGGCGTAAGGGCTTTGGGGTGCCAGTTGCGATCACGGATCACGAAGCGGCTGTTGTCCTGTGCGGGCATGCCGGTTTCCTCTCTTGGAATTATGTGAAGGCCTGGGCGTGGCAGGCGGACTTGCAGTTTCTGACAAGTCGCGCGCGATGAATATTGAAATCAGGCACCTTAAACATAACCATATGGTTATGGATTAACACCTTGGCCTGACACCTGCCGCTGTCGTGAACTAATCTTTGTCTTCTTGTTTCACGCTCGGGAGAGCACTCATGGAATGGCGAAAAGGCCGACGCAGCGACAACGTGGTCGATGCCCGAGGCGAAGGTGGCGGTGGCGGCGGCATGCGTTTCGGCGGCGGCAAGGGGCTGGGGCTTGGGGCGATCCTGCTGATCGTCGGCATCGGCTGGCTCACCGGGCAGGACCCGCTGCAGATTCTTGGCCAGCTCGCCGGCCAGATGGAGCAGCAACAGACGCAGGTTGCACCGAGTGGTGCGGGTGGCAAGGCGCCACCGGCCAATGACCAGCAGGCCGAATTCGTTGCCTCGATCCTGGGCGACACCGAAGACACCTGGAAAGCCTTGTTTGCCGAAGCCGGCAAACAGTACCGCGACCCCAAGCTGGTGCTGTTCAGTGGCCAGGTCAATTCAGCCTGTGGTTTCGCCTCGGCGGCAGTGGGGCCGTTCTATTGCCCGGCAGACCAGCGGGTGTACCTGGACATGTCGTTCTTCCGCGAAATGGAAACCCGCTTTGCTGCCGCTGGCGACTTCGCCCAGGCCTACGTGATCGCTCACGAAATCGGCCATCATGTGCAGACCCTGCTGGGCGTTTCGGCCAAGGTGGATGCCGCGCGCCGCAACGGCCAGCGCATGGAGGGCGACAACGGCTTGCTGGTGCGCCAGGAACTGCAAGCCGACTGCCTGGCCGGTGTGTGGGCCTACCAGGCGCAGAAGCGCCTGAACTGGCTGGAGCCGGGTGACGTTGAAGAAGCGCTGAATGCTGCCAACGCCATCGGTGATGACCGGTTGCAGCAGCAAGGCCGCGGGCGCGTGGTGCCGGACTCGTTCACCCATGGCACTTCGGCGCAGCGGGTGCGCTGGTTCAAGGCCGGGTTTGCCCAGGGCGAGGTGAACAGCTGCGATACCTTCAGTGCGCGTAACCTTTGAGACTGATTGGGGCCGCTTTGCAGCCCCAATTTATCCAGTTACAAATCTGCTGAAAAAGCGTTTCAGCTTCCGCAATCATTGCCGATAACCCCTGCACGAATCAGCGGGCATCCAGAACAACAACGCCTGGCGATCGAAGATCAAGAGAGCGAAAACTACTTCTGGAGAGCGTGCATGAACAGCTGGTTCGCCAACATCAGCGTCAACCTCAAACTCGGCCTGGGCTTCGGCCTGGTGCTGGTCCTCACCGGCCTGCTGGCCCTCACCGGCTGGACCAGCCTGGGCAGCCTGATCGACCGCAGCAACTGGATGGGCGACATCGGCCAGCTGAACAAGGATCTCACCGACCTGCGCATTGCGCGCCTGCAGTACATGATCGCCAACGGCGACGATGCCGCCGCCGCCAACACCCAGACCAAACTGGACGCATTCAGCAAGCAACAGGCCTACCTGGCCAGCACCTTCAAGAGCCCGGAAAACATCAAGCTGCTGAATGAACTGGGCGAAACCATCAGCGCCTACAAGCTGTCGCTGAACAAGATGCGCCAGGGCTACGACGCCACCCGTACCGCGCGCACGGCGATGGACAGCTCGGCAACCCGCGCCGACCAGGCCATGGATGTGCTCAGCCAGGAAGTGATGGCACGCCCCGAGGCCGACAGCGTACGCCTGGCCCAGTACCAGCTGATCAGCAAAGCCCGTCAGCAACTGCTGCAGGTGCGCATCGATGTGCGCGGCTACATTGCCGACAACACTGCCGCCAACGAGCAGGCCGCCCTGCGCCAGCTGGATGCGGCGCTGGCCGATATCGACAACCTCAAGCGCCAGCTACCCGCCGAAGATGCTCGCCTGCAACAGTTCGAGCGCTCGGTGCTGGCCTACCGCGACGCCGTCCGCCAATTCCGCGACGCAGTCGCCGACATCACCACCTCACGCGCCGAAATGACCGTACAGGGTGCCGACATCGTCAAGCGCAGTGATGCGCTGTACCAGATCCAGCTGGAGCGCCGCGACATCGAAAGCACCCAGGCCCGCAGCCTGCAAGCCATCGCCACGTTGCTGGCGCTGTTGGTTGGCGTGCTGGCAGCGGTGCTGATCACCCGCCAGATCACCGGCCCGCTGCGTGAAACCCTGGGCGCGGTGGAAAAGATCGCCAGCGGCGACCTTACCCAGCACCTGCGCGTCACCCGCCGCGATGAGTTGGGCGTGTTGCAGCAAGGCATCGCACGCATGGGCACCACCCTGCGCGAGCTGATCACCGGCATTCGCGATGGCGTCACCCAGATCGCCAGCGCCGCCGAAGAGCTGTCGGCAGTCACCGAACAGACCAGCGCGGGCGCCAACAGCCAGAAGGTCGAGACCGACCAGGTGGCCACCGCCATGCACGAAATGGCCGCCACCGTTCAGGAAGTGGCACGCAACGCCGAGCAGGCCTCGCATGCCGCCACCGGTGCCGACGACGAAGCCCGTGCCGGCGATCGCGTGGTGGGCGAGGCGATTGGCCAGATCGAGCGCCTGGCCGAAGACATGCACCGCTCCACCGAAGCCATGAACCTGCTGCAGCAGGAAAGCCAGAAGATCGGCAGCGTGATGGACGTGATCAAGTCGGTGGCCGAACAGACCAACCTGCTGGCGCTGAACGCAGCGATCGAAGCGGCGCGTGCTGGCGAAGCCGGGCGTGGATTTGCCGTGGTTGCCGACGAAGTGCGCGGCCTGGCGCAGCGCACGCAGAAGTCCACCGAAGAAATCGAAGAGCTGATTGCCAGCCTGCAACATGGCACCCAGCAAGTGGCGAACGCCATGCAGGGCAGCCGTACCCTCACCGACAGCAGCGTCGAGCTGGCACGCAAGGCCGGGGCTTCGCTGGAGAGCATCACCAGCACGGTGTCGAGCATCCAGTCGATGAACCAGCAGATTGCGGCGGCGGCAGAGCAGCAGAGCGCGGTGGCTGAAGAGATCAGCCGCAGCATTCTGAATGTGCGCGATGTGTCGGAGCAGACGGCAGCGGCCAGTGACGAGACGGCGGCGTCCAGCGTGGAGCTGGCGCGGCTGGGTGGGCAGTTGCAGACGCTGGTCAGCCAGTTCCGCGTCTGACCTCAAGAACCTGGGGCCGCTTTGCGGCCCATCGCCGGCAAGCCAGGCTCCCACAGAGACAGCACAAGCCTCAAGGGCTGCGGCGTACCTGTGGGAGCTGGCTTGCCGGCGATAGGGCCGTCACAGGCAACGACTTACTTGACGATCATCCCCACCCCACGCCCACGCGGATCGGAGGCGGTCTCAAGCTTCGTCCCGTCCACCCGGATCGCCTGGATATCCCCCATCTCCCAGCCCTGATCCTCCAGCACATAACCCATCTTCTTCAACTTATCAGCCTCCGGTCCGGTCAACGGCGCATAGGCATCAAAGTAAATGGTGTCCTTGGGCAGCAACTGATGGTGCACGCGCTGCGCCGCCACCGCCTTGTCCAGCGGCATGCCGTAGTCGTACAGGTTGTTCATCACCTGGAAGATCGAGGTAAAGATCCGCGAGCCACCCGGCGTGCCGATCACCAGCGCCACCTTGCCATCGCGGGTCATCAGGCTAGGGCTCATCGACGACAGCATGCGCTTGCCCGGTTCGATGGCATTGGCATCGCCCCCCACCACACCAAAGGCATTCGCCGCCCCCGGCTTGGCGCTGAAGTCATCCATCTCGTCGTTGAGCAGGAAGCCTGCCCCCTTCACCACCACGCCACTGCCGTAGTCGAGATTGAGGGTGTAGGTGTTGCTGACCGCGTTGCCCTGCTTGTCGACGATGGAGAAGTGCGTGGTCTGGTGCGGCTCAAGGCCAGGCTTGACCTTGTCGGTGTCGGAAATGGCCTTCGGGTTGACCTGCGCGGCACGCTTGGCCAGGTAGTCCTTGGCCACCAGTTTATCCACAGGTACCTTGGTGAACGCCGGGTCACCGAGGTAGTCGGCGCGGTCGGCGAACACGCGCTTCTCGATCTCGGCCAACAGGTGGATGTACTGCGCCGAGTTGTGCGCTACCCCTTTGAAGTCCGCCGCGCGGTCTTCCTTGATGCCCAGCAGCTGGGCCAGGGCCACACCGCCAGAGCTTGGCGGTGGCGCGGTGTAGACTACGTTGCCACGCCAGCTCACGGCCATCGGCTCACGCCATACGGCCTTGTAGTCCTTCAGGTCTTCTTTGGTGATCAGGCCCTTGTCGGCCTTCATCTGCGCCACCAGCAGGTCGGCGGTCTTGCCTTGGTAGAACTCGCTCACGCCCTTGTCGGCGATGCGCTCCAGTGTCTGGGCCATTTCTGGCTGTTTGAACAGTTCACCGACCTTCATGTTGCCGAAGTAGTCGTTGAAGTTGGTCGCCGTCTTGAACATGCCTTGGGCATCGTTGCGGTACTGGTATTGCTTTTCCGCCACCTTGAAGCCGTTTTTCGCATAGCCGATGGCCGGGGTCAGCAGCTCGCTCCAGGGCAGCTTGCCGAACTTCTTGTGTGCCTCCCACAGGCCCATCACGGTGCCGGGCACACCTGCTGCACGCACCCCGACCAGGCTGAGGTTCTCGATGACTTCGCCCTTGTCATCCAGGTACATGTTGCGCGTGGCGGCCTTTGGCGCGACTTCGCGGTAATCGAGGAAGTAAGGCTTGCCGTCGACGAACAGGGTCATGAACCCGCCACCACCAATGTTGCCGGCTTCAGGGTACGTCACCGCCAAGGTGAAGGCAGTGGCCACCGCGGCATCCACCGCGTTACCACCCTTTTTCAGAATATCGGCAGCCACCTGTGCACCATATTGATCGGGGGCAGCCACCGCGCCACCCTCCAGCGTGGCGGCGTAAACCGAGGAACAGCTCAGGATCGCGGCTGCGAGAGCCAGGTACTGGAACGGAACAATACGCATGACACTTCCTTGGTGTTGTTTTTGTTGAGCAGTCAGTAAGGCCGAAGCGGTTCGACTGCGCAATAACACGTAGGAAGTTTCGCCGCCTGCGGACAGGATCTGTCGCGTTCAGGCAACTCAGCAGGCGTACATCGCCAGCTTGCGCTGGATGAAATCAAGGAAGCACTGGATACGCAATGCCAGCTGGGTGTTGCGGTAGTACACCGCGTGAATCGGCTGGCGATAGCCATTGTTGGCCTCGCTCAGCAGCACCTGCAGGCGCCCGGTGCGAATGTCCTCGTGGGTCATGAAGTGCGACAGACTGACGATGCCCTCGCCGGCCAGCGCCAGCTGGCGCAGGGTCTCGCCACTGGAGGCGATCAGCGCCGGGCGAATGCTCCAACGGTCACCCTGGGCATGGCGCAGTGGCCACTGGTTGAGCGATTCGGGCTGGCTGAAACCCAGCAGGCAATGATTGGCCAGGTCCTCGACCTGCTGCGGTGTACCGTGCTGCTCAAGGTAAGCCGGGCTGGCCAGCACCTGCACCGGGCTGCAACCGAGGTTGCGTGCGTGCAGGCTGGAGTCGGCCAGCTCACCGATGCGGATGGCCACGTCGGTGCTCTGCTCCAGCAGGTCGATGATCAGGTCGTCGGTGTTCAGCTCCAGCTCGATACCCGGGTACTGGCGGCGAAACTCGCCGATCCACGGCAAGATGGCATGCAGCATGAACGGCGCGGCCGCATTGATGCGCAGGCGCCCGGTAGCGGTCTGGCGGTTCATCGACAGGCGCTCTTCCATCTCGTCCATCTGCTCCAGTACCTGCCGCGAACGCTCAAGGAAAAAGCGCCCTTCCTCGGTCAGGTCCATACGCCGGGTGGTGCGGTTGACCAAGGTAGTGCCGAGCTTGCCCTCCAGGCGCGACAAGGTACGGCTGACGGCGGACGGGGTCTGGCCCATCTGCTCGGCAGCGGCAGAGATCGAGCCGCAGTCGATGACAGCGACGAACACCTGGAGCTCTTCGGATCGGGTTTTCACATTCTGGCCTGCGGCAGCTACTTGTCTGGATTAGATCGCCTTGCCGAACACCTTGTCCAGATGTGCCTCATAAGCCGCCAGTGCCGCCGGTACATCCGGGCGTTTCATCACATCCACTGCCAGGAAGGTCGGCAGGCCGGTCATGCCAAGGAACTGGTTGGCCTTGTGGAACGGGAAGTACACGGCATCCACACCCTTGCCTTCGAAGAAGTCGGCAGGGTCATCGAATGCCTGCTGCGGCGCGTTCCAGGTCAGCGACAGCATGTACTGCTTGCCATGCACCAAACCACCGCTGCCGTACTTTTGCGAGTGGTCCGAACGGGTGCGGCCATCGTTGGCGTAAAGGCTGCCATGGCCAGCGGTGAAGACTTCATCGATGTACTTCTTCACGGTCCAGGGCGCGCCCATCCACCAGCCCGGCATTTGATAGATGATGACATCGGCCCAGAGGAACTTCTCCACTTCAGCCTGCACGTCGTAGCCGCCGTCGATGAACGTCTCCTGCACATCGAAACCGGCGCGGTCCAGGTGAGCGATGGCCGCTTCGTGCAAGGTCGCGTTGAGGCGACCATCGGAGTGAGCGAACTGTTTACCACCATTGAGCAGAAGGATCTTTTTCATGCTGGCCTCCCCGGCCGGGTCAGAATTCATGCCGGCAGGTTAGAGACTCATGAGGGTGGGATACAGCGGTAACGGGGCAAAATACAATTGACCAGAAGTCACGAATGCGCACCATATTATTGCCGTAGAATCGGTTCACCTTCCCATCACCGAGTAGCACCCCATGAGCGAGCAGTTCGCCTTCATCCTCAAAGCCAAGACCCGCCCGGAAATGGCTGACGCCTTCGAAAACCTGTTCCGCCCTTACGTCGAGCCAAGCCGCCAGGAGCCGGGCTGCATCGAGTACCACATGCTGCGTGACCAGCAGGACCCGAGCCTGTTCGTGTTCTTCGAAGTGTGGGCCGACCAGGCCGCGCTGGATGTGCATTCGGCCCTGCCGCACATGGCCGCGTTCTTCGAAAAGCGCATGGATTACCTGGAGCGCGATTTCGATATCCAGCGGGTCGACATGCTCAGCGCCTCAAGCGCTAGCCGTTGATCAGCAAATGGCCGCCCAGTGCGGCCAGGCCGATGAAAAAGCAACGTTTGAACACCCGCGCGCTGATGCGCTGACGCAACCACTGGCCGACCAGCATGCCGAGCAGGGCTGGCGCCAGCATCAGCAGCGAAGCTCCCAACGCCTGGCCACCGAGGGCATCCTGCCCGGCCAGGCCAACGGCCAGGGCCAGGGTCGAAACCGTGAACGACAGGCCCAAGGCCTGGATCAGTTGCTCGCGGCCCAGGCCCAGGCTCTGCAGGTAGGGCACAGCCGGTATCACGAACACCCCGGTTGCCGCCGTGACCACACCCGTCACCAGCCCACAAACCGGCCCCAGCCAGCGCTCGTGCGCCGCCGCCACTTGCAAACCTGGGCCAATCAGCCCGTACACCGCATACACCAGCAAGGCCGCACCCAGTGCGTGGACGGCCCATGGGCCGCTGTTGATGCCCAACCAGACGCTGCCCAGCAAGGTGCCAATGAAGATAAATGCCAGCATCGGGCCTAGCCGCACCAGCAAGGCCTGAAGGTGCCCGCCACTTGCCAATTGCCAAAGGTTGGTGAGGGTCGAAGGCACGATCAGCATTGCAGCAGCCTGCGCCGGTGGCATAGCCAGGCCCAGCAGACCCATTGCGATGGTGGGTAGCCCCAGGCCGATCACGCCCTTCACTGCGCCGGCCAGCAGGAAGGTCAGCACCACCAGCAGCGAGAGCGCTGGGCCAATGTTCTGGTAGAAAGCAAGCAAGGTAGTCATGGGCCGATAATGGCCGGTAGCGGGCAGGGTGAAAATCTGCCATACCATTAGCCAGACTCTTGCAAAGACAGAGGCACATGCATTTCGACCTGATCGACCTCAAGCTGTTCCAGCACACCCTGGAGTGCGGCAACATCACCGCCGGTGCCGGCCGTAGCCATCTGTCGCTGCCTGCAGCCAGTGCGCGCATCCGCGCCATGGAGGCATCGCTGGGTATCCCGTTGCTCGAACGCAACCGCCGTGGCGTGCAGCCGACCCCAGCCGGCCAGGCGCTATTGCAGCATGCCAGGCTGATTGCACAGCAGGTGGAACGCCTGCAATTCGACCTGGGCCAGTACGCTCAGGGCAAGCAGGGTCAAGTGCGCCTGCTGTGCAACACCGCTGCGCTCACGGAGTACCTGCCTGAGTTGCTGGCCCATTACCTGGCTGAAAACCCTGGGGTCAGCGTTGATGTGCAGGAGCTGCCAAGCCTGCGCATCGTGCAGGCGATTACCCAGGGCATGGCGGACTTGGGCATCGTTTCTACTGCTGCGCCCAGCGAGCACCTGCAAACCCGGCCATTTCGTGACGACCCACTGGTGCTGGTAACGCCGCAAAACCATCCGCTAGCCAACGAGACTGCCCCCTGCTTCATCGACAGCCTGGTGTATGGCTATGTCGGGCTTGGAGCAGGTAGTGCATTGGCGTTGTACCTGGAGGAACAGGCGCTGCGCGAGGGGCGGCGGATGCAGGTGAGAGTGCGGGCCGAAGGGTTTGATGGCGTGATCCGCATGGTTGCAGGCGGGGCTGGGGTCGGAGTGGTGCCACTGGCAGCGGTGAAACGCTGGCAAGGGATGCTGCCACTGCACTGGGCGGCCTTGGCAGAGCCCTGGGCGAACCGCCGGTTGCTGGTGTGTACACGGGACTTTGCGGCGTTGCCAGGGTATGCGTCGGGCTTGGTGGATCGGTTGGTGGAAGCCTGAGATTGTGACGGTGCCTGTGATGCCGCATTCGCGGGTTTACCCGCGAAGAAGGCTCACACACAATGGCGCCATGACGCCCCACTAAAAAGGACTTTCCAGTGGCATCGATCTACCAGCTCAAACCACGCTTCCAGGCCCTGCTGCGCCCAACCGTCCAGCGCCTGCATGACCGGGGCGTCACCGCCAACCAGGTCACCGTCACCGCCGCCGTGGTATCGATCCTGCTGGGCCTGCTGCTGGCCGCCCTGCCCCATGCCACTTGGCTGTTCATCCTGGTGCCAGTGTGGATGCTGCTGCGCATGGCGCTGAATGCCGTCGACGGCATGCTGGCCCGGGAGTTCGGCCAGCAATCCACACTCGGCGCCTACCTCAACGAACTCTGCGACGTGATCGCCGACGCCGCCCTGTACCTGCCCTTCGCCCTGCTGGCTGGCGTGTCACCTACGCTGGTGGTGCTGGTGGTGCTGTGCGCCACCTTCAGCGAGTACGCCGGGGTCATGGGCCCGCTGGCCGGCGCATCGCGGCGTTATGACGGCCCCATGGGCAAAAGCGACCGCGCCTTTGCCTTCGGCGTGCTGGGCACCGGCGTCGCCTTTGGCCTGCTGAACGGCAGCTGGATCAATGGTTTGCTGCTGGTCATCCTCGTGCTCTCGCTCTATACCCTCTACAACCGGGTTCGCCAGGGGCTGGCCGAAACCCGCAGAGCCTAAAATCGTCGCAAAAGGACGTTGACCATGCGCCAAGCGCAAGCGCTGCACTTCTCCACCCATGACGGTGTCGAGCTGCACTACCGTCATTGGCCTGCCACCCGCAACGAACACCAGCCACGCCGGGCGGTGGTGATGTTCCACCGAGGCCATGAACACGGCGGGCGTATGGCCCACCTGGCCGATGAACTGGACATGCCGGGCTACGACTTCTTCGCCTGGGATGCACGCGGCCACGGCCAGTCGCCAGGTGCGCGCGGCGACAGCCCAGGGTTCGCCACCAGCGTGCGCGACGTGCAAACCTTCATCGAACATATCCAGGCCCACCACGGTATCGCCGAGCAGGACGTGGTGGTGCTGGCGCAAAGCGTCGGCGCCGTGCTGATTGCCACCTGGGCCCACGACTACGCGCCCAAGGTGCGCTGCCTGGTGCTGGCCTCGCCGGCATTCAAGGTCAAGCTGTACGTGCCGTTCGCCCGCCCCGGCCTGAAACTGCTCAAGGCCTTGCGCGGCAACTTCTTCGTCAACAGCTACGTCAAGCCGCGCCTGCTTACCCATGACCCAGAGCGGGTGATGTCGTACGTGGCCGACCCGCTGATCAGCCGGCCGATTTCAGTGACCATGCTGCTAGGCCTGTACGAAGCCGCCGACCGGGTAGTGGCAGACGCCCAGGCCATTCAGGTACCGACCCAATTGCTGGTCTCGGGGGCCGACTTCGTGGTCGAGCGCCAGCCACAGGAGCGCTTTTTCGAACGGCTGGGCAGTGCCCGCAAGGAAATGCACATACTGCCCGGGTTCTTCCACGACACCTTGGGTGAACGTGATCGGGCCCATGCGCTGAGGCGTATCGAACGGTTTGTCGAACACTGCTTCACCCACCCCGCCGCACAGCCGTCATTGCTGGATGCCGACAAGACCGGCGCCAGCTGCGCCGAGGCCGAGAGCCTGGCCGCACCCTTGCCACGCAATTCGCCCCGCGACCTTTACTGGCGCGCCACCCGCGCGGGCCTGCAGCTGGGCAAGGGGCTGTCCGAAGGCGTGAAGCTGGGCTTCGACACCGGCTTCGACTCGGGCAGCACCCTCGACTACGTGTACCGCAACCAGCCGACCGGCAAGGGCAAACTGGGCCGCCTGATCGACCAGAACTACCTCGACGCCATCGGCTGGCGTGGCATTCGCCAGCGCAAGCTGCACGTCGAAGAATTGCTGCGCCTGGCCATCGCCCGCCTGCGTGAACAACAACGGCCCGTGCACGTTGTCGATATTGCCGCCGGCCATGGCCGCTACATCCTCGAAGCCCTGCAAGACCTTGAGCAGCTGCCGGATTCGATCCTGCTGCGCGACTACAGCGAACTGAATGTTCAGCAAGGCAGCGCGCTGATCAGCGAAAAGGGCCTGGCCGACATTGCCCGCTTCGTCCAGGGCGATGCTTTCGATCGCCAGAGCCTGGCCACACTTGAACAACCCCCAACGCTGGCCGTGGTTTCAGGGCTGTACGAACTCTTCCCCAGTAACCAACTGGTGGGCAACTCGTTGGCGGGGCTGGCCGACGCCGTAGAGGATGGCGGCTACCTGGTCTACACCGGCCAGCCGTGGCACCCGCAACTGGAGATGATTGCCCGCGCCCTCACCAGCCATCGGGGTGGCGAGGCCTGGGTGATGCGCCGCCGCAGCCAGGCCGAGATGGACCAGCTGGTCGAGGCAGCGGGCTTCCGCAAGCTGGCCCAACGTATCGATGAATGGGGCATTTTCAGCGTCAGCCTGGCACAGCGGGTACGCTGAGTGAGCCCGCCACGCGAGCCTGGGCTGATTCGCCGGGGCGTGTTCTGGCTTCTGCTGCTGGGGCCGTTGTTTTTCCTCAGCTATGGGCTGGCGAACCATTACACGGCCGGGCGCAGTGATGTCGGCAGCCTGGTGTTCGGCTGGGAGCACGGCATGCCGCTGTGGCCCTGGACGATCATCCCGTACTGGTCGATCGACCTGCTCTACGGGCTGTCCTTCCTGCTGCCGCGCACACGCCAGGAAATGGACCGCCACGCGCTGGCGCTGCTTACCGCACAGGTGATCAGCGTCAGTTGCTTCCTGCTGTGGCCGCTGCGTTTCACCTTCGAGCGACCGGACCTGGACGGGCTGTTCGGCTGGCTGTTCGATGTGTTGATGGGCTTCGACAAACCCTTCAACCAGGCGCCTTCGCTGCACATCGCTTTGCTGGTGGTCATCTGGACGATGTTCGCCCGGCATGTGCAACGCCAGCCCTGGCGTTGGCTGATGCATGGCTGGATGGCGCTGATCGGGGTGTCGGTGCTGACCACCTGGCAGCATCATTTCATCGATGTACCCACGGGGGCGCTGGCCGGGTTTGCCTGCCTGTGGCTGTGGCCATGTCAGGGGCGCCTGCCTTTTCAAGCCGCCCACCTTGCTCAGGATGCCAAGCGTTGGAAGGTCGCCGGTTGTTATGCCGTGGGTGCGCTGCTGTGTGCACTTCCTGCCGCTACGATGGGCGGGGCTTGGTTGTGGTTAAGTTGGCCGGCCGTGTCGCTGGGGCTGGTGGCACTGAACTATGCCGTGTTCGGGGCGGGTGGTTTTCAGAAGGGTGTCGACGGGCGCTTGTCGATTGCGACCCAGTGGCTGTTGGCCCCCTATCTGGCGGGCGCGTGGCTCAATTCGAGACTGTGGACCCGGCGCCATCCGCAAGCGGATGAAGTATGCGACGGAGTGTATCTAGGGAGAATCCCGATGCGGGGCACACAGTTCGCTGCGATTATTGATTTGTGCGCCGAGCTACCGTGTATCGCAAACCGTTGTGGGAGCGGCCTTGTGTCGCGAAAGGGCTGCGGAGCAGCCCCGACAGTTTCAGCTGCGAAGCTGAAAACCCGGGGCCGCTTCGCGCCCCTTTCGCGACACAAGGCCGCTCCCACAACGGTCGTGTCAGCTGTTGGCTATAAGTGTTTCCCAACCCTGGATCTGATAGCGCCAGACGTTACGCTGCTACAACAAGCCGCCAGCGCTATCGAACACCTGCGCACCCAAAGCCCCGTGTTGGTCTGTTGTGCCCTGGGCTACTCACGCAGCGCCACCGCCGTGGCCGCCTGGCTGATCGTTACCGGCCGCTGCAACGATGCCCAACAGGCAGAATCGCTTATCCGCAAAGCCCGCCCCGGCATCGTCCTGCACAGCGCGCATCGCCAGGCCCTGCAACAGCTTGGAGCACAACCATGAACCTGCGCGTGGTCGCCAGCCTGCTGGGCCGGGGCAAACAGCTGGAGCGCCTGTCTGACGGCCTCACCCTGCTGGCCCTGGCCTACGGCCTTGCACCTTTGCTGGGAGCCCCACTGCAACCGCTGGCCAGCGTGCTGTGCAGCGTGCTGCTGGCGCTCGGCATGCTGCACAAGTACTGGGCCATCCGCGTGGCGCTAGATGCCGAACTGTTTGCCCACCTCGCCAATAGCGAAGACCTGGTGGCAGACACCCAGGCCCTGGACCATGCCCTGTTCGAACTGAAACTCAAACCACAGGCCACCGACGGTCGCGCCTGGCCTGCCCGCAGCCAGGCCGCACTAGGCCTGTTGCGCCGTCAGGCCGTATGCCTGGGCCTGCAGCTCTCGCTAGCCTTGGCTACCCTGCTGACACTGCCTTTGAAGGGATAACGAACGCCCCATGCTCGCCAACCTGACCGCCTATGTCATCACCTCCGCCGCCCGCCTGATCACAGGCGCCCGCGCCCTTTGGCTGGGTTGCACGCCGCTGCCGGTACAGCGCCTGTACTTCGCCAACCACAGCAGCCACGGTGACTTCGTACTGCTGTGGGCCTCACTGCCGCAACCTCTGCGCAAGCGCACCCGCCCGGTCGCTGGCGCGGACTACTGGGCCAAACCGGGCATTCGCGACTTTCTCATTCGCAAGGTGTTCAACGGCGTGCTGATTGATCGGCAACGCAGTGAAGGCCAGGGCAGCCCGCTGCAACCGATCCTCGAAGCCGTGGCCCAGGGCGACTCGCTGATCTTCTTCCCGGAAGGTACGCGCAACCTGGGTGACGAGCCGCTGATGCCGTTCAGAAGCGGCTTGTACCACCTGGCGGCAGCCAACCCCGACGTCGAGCTGGTACCGGTCTGGATCGCCAACCTCAACCGGGTGATGCCCAAGGGCCGTGCCCTTCCGTTGCCCCTACTTTGCACACTGAGCTTTGGCGAACCGTTGCACCTGCACGCTGATGAAAGCAAGCAGGCCTTTCTCGAGCGGGCCAGCCAGGCCCTGCTGACCCTGGCCCCGAAGGATGCCTGACATGGACGACAATACCCTTTCCCTGTTCGCCGGCATCGGCGCCCTGCTGCTGCTCGCCAGCATGATCGGCCGCCTGCTCAAGTGGCGCGCAGGCCCAGCGCCACACGCGGTAATCGACAACCTCAACGCCCGCATCAACGCCTGGTGGGTGATGGTGCTGGTCATCGGCATCGCTTTCCTGTTCGGCAAGTACGGTGTGATCGTGCTGTTCTACGGCGTGTCGTTCTACGCCCTGCGCGAGTTCATGACCCTTACCCCGACCCGGCGCAGCGACTACCCGGCGCTGGTGGCGGCGTTCTATGTGGCGCTGCCGGTGCAGTACGTGCTCATCGCCATGGACTGGTACGGCCTGTTCAGCATCTTCATCCCGGTGTACCTGTTCCTGCTGCTGCCAATCCTGGCCAGCTTCGGCGGCGATACCACACGCTTCCTTGAACGTGCGTCAAAGGTACAGTGGGGGTTGATGATCGCGGTGTACTGCGTGTCATCGGTGCCGGCCTTGATGACACTGGACATCCCGGGTTACGAGGGCCGCAACCTGTTGCTGATCGCCTGGCTGATCCTGGTGGTGCAGATCAGCGACGTGCTGCAGTACGTATGCGGCAAGCTGTTCGGCAAACACAAGGTGGCACCCAACCTGTCGCCGTCCAAAACCGTCGAAGGCCTGGCCGGCGGCGTGGCACTGGCTACCCTGATCGGCGCCCTGCTGTGCTGGATCACCCCGTTCACCTTCTGGCAGGCCGCACTGATGGCCCTGACCGTGAACACCATGGGCTTTTTCGGCGGGCTGGTAATGTCGGCAATCAAGCGCGACCGAGGGGTGAAGGACTGGGGACACATGATCGAAGGCCATGGCGGCATGCTCGACCGTATGGACTCGGTGTGCTTTGCGGCGCCGGTGTTCTTCCACTTTGTGCGGTATTGGTGGGCGTAACGCATGCGTGCACAACGATGATCAGTGTGAAAGCGCCAACTCTCGTAAAGCAGCCGTGGCCAGAAAACCGGAGCGGGATGCATAACGGTGGTCACGCTTCACTTTTTCATCGATCCGCTGAAGCAGGTTTTCTGGCAGCGTTGCATTGAAGCGAACCGCCTTACCCAGGTAGGGGGTGACATCAAAATCCACCACGGCCCAGACCCCGCCTTCAAAATCAGGATTCGCCACATGGACATCGATTTCCTGTGCTTGCGGCAACGCCTCGTTATCGGCTACCAACCCTTCGAAATGCAGCGCCAACGCCTCCAGCACGTTCTCCAACGCCAGTGCGACAGTGGCACCGGCGGAGAAACAACCGGGAACATCGGGAACGGTCACGCCGTAATCCGAACCGGCGTCTTTGTGCAATACGACCGGAAATTTCATTGATTACCTCCGTTGTCACTCGTGAACCAAAACGAAGCACACTACACACTATCCACACCTGACCAGACTAGCGGACGATTTGGACCGCTATGTAAGGGAGTACCTGCCGAAATGTAGGAAATATGCCCCCTCACCCGAAAACCGATACCCCCCTGGGGTATCCACGATCATGACAACAGGCTACTTGAGGTAAGACCGCAACAACGCCGCCACCTTGTCCGCCTCATCCTGCCGCTCCTCGGCGCTCAGCCCGTCCGCCACCAGATGTTCGCGGATGTGCCCTTCCATCACTTCAGCCATCAGCCCGTTCACCGCGCCGCGCACGGCGGCGATCTGCTGCAGGATCGCCAGGCAGTCCTTGTCCTGCTCCAGCGCCGTCTCAAGCGCAGCGGCCTGGCCCTTGATCTTGCGCACCCGGGTCAGCAGTTGCTTCTTGCTCTTCAGGGTATGTGCCATTGGATTCCACACCATGCTAGGTATACTGGGGTATAGTATATTTCTCGATCTTCCGGGAGCATGATAAACCATGGCGACACAAACCTCAGACCGTTGGCAGCACAGCCATCAGTTCCACACCAGCAACCTGGGCGCCGAGCGCAAGACCCGCCTGGCGGTGTGGCTGACCGCCGTGATGATGGTGGCGGAGATTGCCGGTGGCTGGTTCTTCAACTCCATGGCACTGCTGGCCGACGGCTGGCACATGAGCTCCCACGCGCTGGCCCTTGGCCTGTCGCTACTGGCCTACGCCGCCGCACGGCGCTATGCCGCTGATCGACGCTTTGCCTTCGGTACCTGGAAAATCGAGATTCTCGGTGGTTATTCCAGCGCGCTGCTGTTGCTGGGCGTGGCCGGACTGATGGTGTTCCAGTCGGTGGAGCGGCTGCTGGCACCGGGGCCGATCCATTATGACGAGGCCATCTTCATCGCCGTGATAGGCCTTGCCGTCAACCTGATTTGTGCCTGGCTACTGCGCGATGACCATCACCATCATGATCATCATGGGCACGACCATCACCATGACCACGGCCATCACCACCACGACCTGAATCTGCGCTCGGCCTACTTGCATGTGGTCGCCGATGCCGCCACTTCGGTGCTGGCCATCGTTGCCCTGCTGGCCGGCAAGTTCTGGGGCGCCAGCTGGCTCGACCCGGTCATGGGCCTGGTGGGTGCGCTGCTGGTGGCGCTGTGGGCCCGTGGCCTGCTGCGTGATACCGGGCGGGTGCTGCTGGATGCGGAGATGGACGCGCCGGTGGTGGCAGAGATCCGCGAAGTGGTGGCGCAACTGCCAGTACCGGCCAGCATCACCGACCTGCATGTATGGCGGGTGGGCAAGGACCAGTACGCCTGCATTCTCGGCTTGGCCACTCAAGGTTCCCTCAGCGCCGACAGCGTGCGCCAGGCCTTGGCTGTGCATGAAGAACTGGCGCACATCACCGTCGAGGTAAACCGCCTGGCATAGCGCGACCAGACAGCTGGACGTCGAGCCCAGGCAACTGCGGCTCGGTCGATAGCCCTATGGTGACGAGTCATTCAGCCAGTCACCAGGAGTTGTGCCATGTCCGATTTCATCACCGTCCTGCGCGAAACCTGCCCGACGCCGGTCGTGGACGCCACCAAGTGGAAGCGCATCGGCGGCGATCCGCACACCGTCAACCTCAATGCCTACCTGTCGGCCGACGGCAGCAAGATCATGGGCACCTGGATCTGCACCCCGGGCAAGTTCGAGGTCAACTACGAGAAGTGGGAGTTCTGCCACTTCCTCGATGGCTACTGCATCATCACCCCGGAAGGCGAAGAACCGAAGCACCTGAAGGCGGGTGATGTGTTCGTGATCGAACCAGGGATGAAAGGCACCTGGGAAGTGGTCGAAACCGTGCGCAAGTATTTCGTTTTCGCCTGATAAAAAAATCGCGGGGCAGGCGCCCTTCCCTCTGGTGCGCAGTTACAGAGGGAAGGCCACCTGGCCCGCGAAGAAGTCCACCTCGCTCGTCAATCCTTCTTGCGATACCCCTCGACGATGGCCGAGAAGTCCTTGCCCCCTTCGCCGCGCAGGCTCATGGCCTGATACAGCTGCTGGGCCACGGCCCCGAGGATCACCGGCTGGTGTGCCTGGCGTGCCGCTTCGGTGGCCAGCCCCAGGTCCTTGAGCATCAGTTCGGCGCCAAAGCCACCGGTATAGCCACGCGATGCCGGCGCCGTTTCGATGATGCCCGGCCACGGGTTGTAGGTGTCCGAACTCCAGCAACGCCCGGTCGAGCTGTTGATGATGCCGGCCAGCACCTTGGTGTCGATGCCCAGTGCGTTACCCAGGGCCATGGCCTCGGACACACCGATCATGGAGATGCCCAACAGCAGGTTGTTGCAGATCTTGGCGATCTGCCCGGTGCCGACTTCACCGCAGTGCACGATGTTACGGCCCATCTGCTCCAGCACCGGCTTGAGGCTGGCGAACAGCTCGGCGCTGGCACCGACCATGAAGGTCAGGGTGCCCGCTGCCGCGCCGCCGGTGCCACCGGACACTGGCGCGTCGCCCATGTCCACACCCTTGGCCGCTGCGGCCTTGGACACATCGCGTGCGGTCTGCGGGTCGATGGTGCTGCAGTCCACGGTTGGTGTGCCGGGGCGAATGCCGGCCAGCACGCCGTCGTCGTTCAGGTATACGCTGCGCACATGGGCCGCCGCGGGCAGCATGGTGATGACCAGCTCGCTGTTGGCCGCCGCGTCCTTGGGCGACGGGCTGATCTGCCCGCCCAGTTCTGCCAGCTCGGCCAGCACGGTTTTGTTCAGGTCAAACAGGTTCAGCTGATGCCCGGCCTTGATCAGGTTACGGGCCATGGGCGCGCCCATGTTGCCGAGGCCAATGAATGCAATACGCATGACGTCTCCTTAGCGCAGGCTGATGGTGGTGTTCACACCGTCATTGACACTGTCGTCATCGAACCAGCGGGCGGTGACGGTCTTGGTCTGAGTGTAGAACTGCACCACCTGCTTGCCGTACGGGCCGAGGTCACCGAGCTTGGAACCACGCGAACCGGTGAAGCTGAAGAACGGTACCGGTACCGGGATCGGGATGTTGATGCCGACCTGGCCGATGTCGATTTCGCTCTGGAACTTGCGCGCTGCCGCGCCGCTTTGGGTGAACAGGCCGGTGCCGTTGCCGAACGGGTTGGCGTTGACCAGGGCGATGGCTTCGTCGAGGGTATCGACCTCCAGGGTCACCAGCACCGGGCCGAAGATTTCCTGGGTGTACACCTGCATGTCGGTCTTCACGCCCGAGAACAGGGTTGGGCCGACGAAGTTGCCTTGCTCGTAGCCCGGCACCTTGACGTCACGGCCGTCGAGCTCCAGCTTGGCGCCTTCCTTGATGCCACTTTCGATCAGGCCCAGCACACGCTCCTTGGCGCGCTTGGACACTACCGGGCCGACATCGGTGCCAGGCTCACAGCCGGCATTGACCTTGAGCTTGCTGGCCGCTTCCTTGATATCCGGCAGCCATTCGCGAGCCTTGCCCACCAGCACCGCCACCGAGGTGGCCATGCAACGCTGGCCCGCCGCGCCGAAAGCAGCACCGACCAGGGCGTTGATGGTTTGCGTGCGGTTGGCATCGGGCAGCACAACGGCGTGGTTCTTGGCGCCCATCATCGACTGCACGCGCTTGCCGTGCTGGCTGCCCAGGTTGTACACGTGGGTGCCGACTTCGGTAGAGCCAACGAAGGAAATGGCTTTGATGTCTTGATGGGTGCAAATGGCATCCACCACTTGCTTGCCACCGTGCACCACGTTAAGCACACCGGCCGGTACGCCGGCTTCCAGCGCCAGCTCGACCAGCAGCATGGTCGAGAGAGGGTCCTGTTCGGACGGCTTGAGCACGAACGTGTTGCCGCAGACGATGGCCATGGGGAACATCCACAGCGGGATCATCGCCGGGAAGTTGAACGGGGTGATGCCGGCGCATACACCAATCGGCTGGCGCAGGGTGTAGGTATCGACACCGCCTGCGACGTTCTCGGCGAATTCGCCCATCTGCAGGGTGCCAATGGACGCCGCGTGCTCGACCACTTCCAGCCCACGGAAGATATCGCCTTCGGCATCAGCCAGGGTTTTGCCCTGCTCGGCGCTGAGCACCTGGGCAATGCGTTTGGTGTGTTCGCGGATCAGCGCCTGCAGCTTGAGCATGATGCGCATGCGTGCGCCAATCGGGGTGTCGCGCCAGGTCTGGAAAGCGCGATGGGCAGCAGCCACGGCAGCGTCGACTTCTTCGACAGTGGCAAACGGCACGTGCGCCAGTACTTCCTGGGTGGCAGGGTTGACGATGTCGCGCCATTCGGTGGTCTTCGACTCGACCCATTGGCCGTCGATCAGCAGCTTGACCTGCTCGACCTTGGTCGGGTTCGGGGATTGCGGTGCGTTCATCTGCGTTCTCCTTGGAATTATTGTCGGGACGAGATCGCCAGCGCCAAGCAAACGCAAGGTGGCGTCCTGAGGCTTGTTTCGAGTATAGATGTGCAAACATCCAACAAGAACGCACAAAAAAACCGGATCATCATGCAAAAAGACCTCACATCCCTGAGTGCCCTCAACTGGGACGACCTGAAGTTTTTCCTTGAAGTGGCCCGCACCCGCAAGGCCAGCAGTGCCGCCAAACGGCTGAGCGTGGACTACACCACGGTGTCGCGGCGCATCAGCTCGCTGGAGGGGGCGCTGGGTACGTTGCTGTTCGAAAAATCGCGGACCAACGGCTTTGTGCTAACCGCCGAAGGTCAGCGCCTGCTGGGCTATGCCGAGTCGATCGAAAGCACGCTGCACATGGCCTGCGAGCAGGTGTCCGGGTCGGGCGTGGCGCTGTCGGGGCATGTACGCATGGGTTGCACGGAGGGCTTCGGCAGCTTCTTCATTACCCCGCAGCTGAGCCACTTCGTTGATGCCTACCCGGCGATTTCGGTGGATATCCTGCCGCTGCCACACTTCATCAGCCTGTCCAAGCGCGAGGCGGACATCGTCATCGCGCTGGAGCGGCCGGAGCATGGGCCTTATGTGTGCTGCAAGCTGTGTGATTACCGCTTGCGGCTGTATGCGACGCAGGATTACCTGGACAGCCACGCGCCGATTCGTCAGGTGGCAGACTTGGCCAAACATCCCTTTATCAGTTACGTGGATGATTTGGCGTTCAGTTCGGAGCTTTTGTACCTGGCCAACCTGATTCCCGGTGCCACTGCGCACCTACGCAGCACCAGTGTGATTGCGCAGTACACGGCGGCGTTGCAGGGGCGTGGGTTGGCGATATTGCCGTGTTTCCTGGCTGCCCAGGACCCGCGCTTGGTGACGGTGTTGCCGGAGGAGATCGAGGTGACGCGGCAGTTCTGGATGTACTGCCGGGAGGATTTGCGCAAATTGAAGCGGATTACCCTGTTGTGGGATTACATTCGCGGGGTGACCGAGGCGAATGCGCCGTTGTTGATGGGCGAAACGCGGGAGATGCGGTTTGCTCAGGGGTAGATCGACAAGGAGTAAGGGTGCTTCATCGTACCCATCGCAAGGACCCTGTGGCAACGACTTGTGACAGTGGTTGTGACAAGGCGGCAATCCATGCCAAAAGCAGCTTAGGTTTGCTATCTTCTAGGTGATGCCCTTTTGCCACTTTTTAGCTTTTTACCCCTCGTATCTCCTTAAAGCCACCTTGCATGCAGTTTGTACTGCCTAGGTGCCGATGAGACAGATGGTGCATGGTAAGCGAGCTCTCTGGGACAGTTGGAAATTGCTGGTTTATGCAGGAGTCCAGCAAGAGATTACATCTTTGATGACCGAGAAAAATCGAGGCATGAATGCCATACACAGTTGCTGTTTCCTTCGATCAGTTCTACGAAAAAATAAATCTGGCAGGTGATCACCGCGACACTGCAAATCGGCGGCGGGACGATATTGTTAAGACGCTGAGCAAATCATTCGAAATTATCGAAAGCTTCAGTACGGGCTCGATTCCAAAATTCACTGCACTGAAAGACCATGCAGACTTAGACGTAATGGTTGCTCTACATTATGGAAAGCACATAAAGGACAAAACCCCGACCCAAGTGCTACAGGAAATTCGCAACGCCTTGGCCGAATGGAGAACCGGTGCGCGACGCAATGGGCAAGCTGTAACCCTACACTACAAAACTTGGCCGAACGTTGACATTGTTCCTGTAAGCAGAACAACTAACTCAGACGGCACGGTATCACATTACAATGTGCCAGACTCCAACACAGATACATGGATCGAGTCACGACCAAAATTCTTCGCATCACAAATAGAGGCCAAATCTAGCGAGTGCGGAAAAAACTTTAGACGCATCATAAAAATGATCAAGCACTGGAATCGTATTCATGGTGATTTTCTTCGCAGCTACCATATTGAAGTTCTGGCTTTAAAAGTTTTCAATGGGAATTTAGACGACACATCATGGCACGTTCACAAATTTTTTGATGACGCACGTAAGCTGCTTCAGCAGTCGCTCTGGTACGATAAAGGGTATGCAGATGACTATCTATCTTGGACTGACCGTCAAGAAGTGCTCAAGCGATTCGATAAAGCAATAGCAAAAAGTCTAACCGCTTGGCATAATACGTACGGAGATAACAACAACCACAAGGGTGCCATCGAAGCGTGGCAACAAATTTTCGGAAATTCTTTTCCAAACTATGGCTGATAACAATGTCTCGCTATGATCCAATCCGCAAAAATTACTACGACTCAGTTGAGTCAGCCGACAAAGCCTCAGATCGATTATTTTATGTGAGTGCGGCCCTATCCTTTGTTGCACTGCTATTAGACCAACAGAAATATCCTGACCTCTATCCTATTATTTCGATTGGCCTAGGCTTATCGGTTCTGGCACTTTGCATCATTGGATTGGTATTGCGACTTTACTTGATACCGCGAGCAGAGGACAAGCGACGGCAGGATTTTTTCAGCAGCTCCTGCGGTATAAATCTGACTCACCAAAAAACCGATGGATACTACAATAACAACTTTGCCGAACCAACAAAAAGGATCGCAGCACAAGTACTGGAAAACAGTCACTTCACTAAATCCATTGCTCTAGAAATGGCGAAAACAGAGCGTCTAAGAATATCCATTTATGCTGTTTTATGGGTGACTTGCTTGATGTTCAGGAAAAACGACCTAGGAGTTATACTTGTTGCATCGCAAGCAGTGTTCAGCGAGCAGGTTTTAGCAAAATGGTTTCGGCTTGAATGGTTACGCATGCGTTCTGAAAAGGTGTTTGATGATGTCTTTGCACTATTCCAGTCCAAGCCAGCAGACGCGGAGTTTAATGCGATGACCTTAGCCTCACTTTCAATGTATGAAACAGCCAAGGCTAACGCTGCAGTGACTTTGTCCTCCAAGATATTTGACAGACTTAACCCACCGCTTTCCAAGGAGTGGGACAAGATTAAGGAGGCATTAAAGATTTAATCGGCTAACCATCAACGAGTATTAATTCTCGCAACTGCTCAATCGCTGAGCCGATGGCATTGGCATTGGCATTGGCATCCAGAGCTTGCAAGGCCGTCATCACGTTGTCGTGAACGGTGATCGAGCCGCGTTGGCGAACCCATGTACTTAGCTCTTCTATCGCCGCCCGTATGGCTATCTGGTTGAGATGGAGCAATTCAAATGCGTCTGGTCTGCGGTGATGGTGTTTTTTCCATGTGTAGTGCTCAGTGGGATGGTTTGCATACAGCGTACCCCTCTGCCGCTAATCCATCCCCCCCAGATCAGAAATGGGATTTCGCTACCTGTCCGGCAGGTTTCTGAGGGGAAATCCGTAGAGACAGCACCCATGCTCAGTACGGCCAGATCACAGAAAGGGTCGAAAAGCTTTATGTTTTCAAAATCCCTACAGACATAAACAAGAAAGCCTTGCCACAAGCTCACAGGAGGCTCATAGCAAGGCAATTGAGTGCATGTCTACCCGACCCTACAGAGTAAGGCTGTAAACAGCTGTATGAGGCGAGCTTTAAATAGCTGCTTTCATTTCCTTCTTGATCCTGTAGACCGTGGCAACTCCACACTCTGCCAACTTGGCTACATCGTCGGCTGTCATGGTTGGGTGCTTGGTCATGATGGTGGTCACCTTCTCCCACATGGCAGTGTTCTTACCTTTGCCCGCTGGTTTCCAAGCGGGATCAGCGGCCTTCTTGTTTTCGATACCTTGTCTGATCCGCTCCACACGCTTCTCTTGATCCAAGCGAGCCATGGTTGCCATCAGATCAAGGAGCATGTTGTTGATGACTTCCATGATTGCACCAGTGATACCTGTATCGCTGACCAACTGGTGAGAGGTGGGCAGGTCAACCACTACCAGACGTAAGCCCTTAGCCTTGATTGTCGATTTCAGTACGTCCCATTCAGCACTGGACAAGCGAGACAGGCGGTCAACCGATTCGCATACGATGGAGTCGCCAGCTTGAGCAGCATCAAGTAGACGGGAAAGCTCTGGACGCTCCAGCTTGGTTCCTGAGATGTTCTCAGCGTATACGCCTGCGATGGTGAGGTTGTGGTCACTGGCGAAAGCTTCAAGCATCTGGCGTGCACGGTTGGCGTCCTGATCCTTGGTGGAAGCACGGAGATACAGATGGGCTTTCATGATCACTATCCTTTAGCTATCTATTTTATGGACCTATGATAATAAATCATATAGCTATCATCAAGAGGTATTTTGATAGTTACTATCAGATAGGACCGCCATTCCCATTTGAGTAGAGTTCTTTGATAGTGGAATGCGAGTGGTTGGCATTGGGATATCGCAGTGATAGCTTTGTGCCTTTACTCAAGCAAGGAAAGGATTCATGCGCACACTGATTGCCGCCGCCGTTACTGTCATGCTGGGTGGTTGTGCCGCACCGCCTACCTTAGGAGAGGCGACACCAGTTGCTAGCAATCGACTGCTGGCCTTCAAGGCTGAAGATCACGGTAAGGACGCGAGTGTCACAGTACTCAGAGAAAGCGCGATTCCTTCAGCCCAGTGCTTTTTCGCCGTATATGTGGATGGCGTGCTTGCTGCAAGGCTCGACAACAACGAAAAGGCCAGTTTCTACCTCAAACCGGGTAGGCATCTGATTGGCGTTGGTTCAGACCCTCAAGGTGCTGGAAACTGCTCAGGCAACAGTGGGTACAAGCGGGAGGTTGCTACTTGGGTGCAAATTGGTGAAAGCCAAACATTCAGGATTGCATTCCAACCAATGTTGGACATTCGCCCATCGTCTTACTGACGAATTCCTTGCACGTGCAAGGAGTGGTAGTTCACACCGTTCGAGGGTGAGGATGATGGCATGGTGTTTGTGGGTTCGTTCCTCTCCCTCATTTTCGGATGATCTAGGATTACCCTATTCAGCGTAGACGCTGAAGAATGATTATCAAGGATGAATCCTCAAGAACGTCAACCTACGGTTTCCTTGGCGATCACTGATTGTCAATCAGAACATTATCACTCTCATACATTCAGTGTCCGCAGGTGAGCCGCAAGGCGAATGCTTTTAGAAGGATGGACCATAGTCCAACCAGCTTTTGATCTTGATTATCTTGAGCATTGTATTCTGAGCCAAGCTCAGGAATGCTTATTCAAGATATCATTACTATTCTGTGCATGGCACAGAGCATTACACGCTCTTGGGTTTTGAAGGGAGCTTGTCCCTTCTCCTTTCAACTTCTCTAGTGACCTAACCAAGGCTTCACCTTGAAGAAAGCCTACCCTGTGGACAATCTCCACAGAACAAACGGTCTCCTTTCCAATTGGAAAGGTTCCCTTATATACATTTCGTTAACTGGCCTTACCCAATGATTCCGGGGGTATCGTCCTTGTTGTCTCATGCAGCCAAAGGCATGACTTGATGCTCAGCTTCAGCCATTTGAGCTTTCCGCATGGCCCTCACGCTTTCACCATACTCGACATATCGACCCTGACGTTTCAGATCAAGTTGTTCGTCAGTGTAGATTGGTTCGACTTCAACAGTGTTAAGCACTGGTGCCGGCTTGGTGTAGCTTGCAATTTCTTTCAAGGTGTCCACTGTATCAGGATGACGTTCCAAGTGCAGTCGGATACCACCCAATGCAGTCCGGGCAGCTTTCATCACCCATTGTGCAGTACGTTCTTTAACCTTGCATTGTGCTTCGACAATCCTTGTTGACAGTGTAGGTAGTACCAGAGCCTTGTTCAGGTGACTGAATCGAATCTTAAACTCACCACTATTACTCCTCCCAACGCCATCAATGTGCATCGCACCATAGCAAACATCATAGAACCAACCGAAGCGGTTAATTCTGATACCGTCCAAGCTTGAAATTTTGTCTTCATTCATTCCATCAAACACCGATTTGATTAACGGTGCAAGATCATTGACAACAATGCTTTCAGGGCGACCACCAACGCCTTTTTTAGCACCCTTTTCAGCAATAGGATTTAACGCTACAACGTTGTTACTGGAAGTTTTTTGCGCCAGAGCATTCGATACAGCATTAGCAGCACGCACCAACTCGGCCTCGTCGCTCTTGATTCGTTCGACCCACTCAGCATATTCACGCGCATTACTTTGTTTCAAATGACGGGGTTTCAACATCTTCATTCCTTATTCTCCTTTTTTCGTTCAATTCATAGGCATTCCTCTCGGGTTGTGCCGATTTAGTGTGGTGTAACTTCTCAAAGCTCAGGCACGACAACACCTCCTGCGAGGCACCATTTCTGAAATGAAGTGGTCGCGTGGAGGTTGGCATGCTGACTTTTAAGGGGTGAGATTCTACATGAAAGCGGACGCAAATGCAAGCCATTCTTATTTAGATAAAATCAATTCTCATCTACTACACATCAAGCCTCTTTAAGCTTTCCTGCTTCGATTTGAGCAACGATAGCCTCTACCCGCCCCTTTCATGCCCGGCCAGTTAAAATGCTCAGAATTAATCGGTTGACGCCTTCCTGCCGCATTACCAATATTCTCCCTCAATAAATAAGAACAAACGTCCTATCCGTTTAAAAATGACGATGTTTCAGTGCGAACAGGACATGGGTCGAGCATTTGATTGGTAATCACCAATGTTCATCGGATCAAAACCACTTCCCCGAGGGTACAAAAAAGCTCCACACCAGCATTAGCTAATGTGGAGCGTCCTGATAACTTCACTGTTACTGATCCCTATGTCGCGTTGATGGTTACGCTGGAATCTCTAGCGGCTTGTAGCAAGCTTGGACTTGCTTTTCGATCTCAGCCAATTTCTTTGCTGCTGCTTGTTCTGCGGCCTTAGCCTCTTTTTCCTGCTGACTCTGGATCAGTTGTTGGCGGAGCAGGTCCTGATACCTAGTATATTCCTTCTCCAACCATTCAATATACTCAGCCTTCACTTCGGCTTTGATTTCCTCAATGTCAGCCTGTTGTACTACCAGCGGTTTAACCATATAGACACTATGATCTAAAGGTGCGTGCATCACGCGCTTGATCGGCGTGATCGTATAACCCTGACTCGCTTTGTCAATCACAGCCTGAAGGAACTCATGCTCAAGACTGGCTCTTACTAATTGCATACTTCGCTCAGTACCACGGTATGCATTGACCCATCCCTCTACCCGTCGCTCGTATTCTGATTGACTCCACTGCGGCGGTGTACCACTGATTTTAATTTTCTCTGTCATTTGTTCATTTCCTTTGTTGTTTGTTTTTAATGTGTGCAATTGCCTTGGCAATAAGCTCGACCCTGTAATGCTCTAGGTCAAGCACTGGAGCATCTGCAAGTGCTGGTGTATTTTTAGTTAGAACTGGTTTGTTGCTCATAGCGTTTGCATCTTGCTGCTTGGCTTGTCGCTGCTTACGACTAGCGTTAGCTCGCTGAAGTCCTTTGATGAATGCATCCACATTCATTGTTTGTATGCACCTGCTACGATGTATCCAGACAACAGTTCAATTATGTCTGAACAACGTTGGCCTTCTGCACGGTTACCTGTACAGGCTGCTGCTGCACGAAGTGATTTAAAGTATTTCAGTTTCTGGTGAATTTCTTGATTGGTCATTGTCGGTTCCTTTTTATGGATTGCAAATAAGGTGATTGCTCACCAGTTTATTAAGGTAAACATCCAAGCTCAGATTGGCAGCATACGCCTTCAAGAACAAATCAGTATGGTTAACAATAGACATACGAAAGGGGATCAGCACTGATTGTTCCTTAAGTGCTCGCCACCTTTTTACTCGACATTCGTCTGAGCACACCTTAGCGTGACTACGGCGATTGATTAGTGGTGTATTGCAATTTAAACATGTACGCTCTTCAGACATAAGATATCCTCCATGTGATTGGATAGTAGTTTTACGACGAATTGAATTATTGAAGACATATAAAACCTTTCGCCACAGTGAAGTGAACGAGAGGAAAAAGGAGAAATGTGTGCCACCATGGTGAGAACCACAGTGGCAGGAACAACCGTAGATCAGAAAGGAAAGGCCATGAAATACAGTTGTTCAGCAACACCGGTGAGCGGTGTAAGAGAATATTAAGAGGGAGGTTGTGCAACCCTGAAAAGCACTAAGCTTTAATCTCTTAACATACACACATTATGACACGAATGATTATCATTTGTCAATACGTTACATGCGTCATCTGCACTTTTAGTCAACTATTTTTTCGACACATACTCCAGATCAGCTTGGGTAAACACAGCCTTCAACATCTTCTCAATCACTTCCACAGGAACCCCAGCTCCATAGGTATCAAAGGTGATCGTTCCTGAAGCGTGACCCATTACAGCCTGAGCGTGAGTAACAGGAACCCCCTTCGCTTGCATCAACGAAGCCAGAGAATGGCGCAGTGAGTGAAATACTAAGCCGCGTTCGTAAGCTTCTCCCAAAGCGGCAGGGATAGCGTGCTGGTTGACCCACTCACCCGACGGCCTGTAACCAATCTGGGCTAGCGATTCGCTCCCACTGCGGCGGATAACATCGACGTACCTTAGGAACGCTGCTAACTCGAAGCCATAGGCACCGTCAGTAAGCGGCACCAGTCGCTCGCTCTGCTTGTTCTTGATTGACTTCCCCTCACCTGCCTCATTGATGTGAATGGCAACAAGGCCAGATTTCATGGCTACAACGTCACCCGGAGTCAACTGGCATATCTCCTTCAGCCGCCCGCCAGTGATGATTCCCAAGCTGAGCAGCCATCGTTTCCATGATGCTTCTGGAAGGCAGTTCGCATAGTCCATTAGCTTGCGCACCTGCGGTTGGGAGAACGCCTTACGGGTCGATTCAACCCCCTTTGTAAGCTTCAGCTTTTTGTCGTATGTCCTGCTCAGGTGCCCATTCTCCACAGCCCATGCGAGCACAGCCGACATCTTCACAATCAACTTGTTTACCGTTGAGGGCATCCGTCCTTGGGCTAGTCGCCCCCTGAACGCTACAAGGTCTTCTCTTGAGTGGTTCCTGAAGTCCAATCCCTCCAGATGCTCACTGATCACCTTGTGACACAAAGTCGTTTCCTTCAGGGTCGAAGGTTTCTGCTCTCCAGCACGATCAGCCATGTACAACTGAGCGAGTGCATCAAAGGTCATCGGTGACTCTGCTGGCACTGTGATCATCACTTCTCTGTTCGGTGTTTCCACTGGGCTTGGGGGAACGGTGACGCTCCGGTACAACTCCCCCCAATGATGAAAGGGATGACTGTCATCAGCAGACACCACGGTGCGACTCACCAATGTCAGCAGATACTCTCGTAGATCGTTCCACAAGGCTTCAGGCCGCTCAATGTGGAAGGTTTGGAGTGATGCTATGAGATTAGCGGAGGTGTCCATTGCCCGTCTCCGATCAGTGGTCTTCAGAGAGACAGACACCATCCTGCTCACGCTACCTGTCATACGAAGACGCAGGTAGTACACCCCGTGTCGCCGGTAGTGGTAGGGGCTGGCTAGTCGGCAATGTGGCCTCAAGGGCAACGTGCGGGTTGTGACAACACTTGTAACAGGGTGGCTCTGTAGGTTGACGCTCATGATGGTTAACCCCTTGAATCTATTGGATTAACCCTTTCCCTCTTTGTCGTTCTGGATGTACTGCCGGGAGGATTTGCGCAAATTGAAGCGGATTACCCTGTTGTGGGATTACATCCGGGGGGTGACGGAGGCGAATGCACCGTTGCTGATGGGGGAAACGCGGGAGATGCGGTTTGCTCAGGAATGACGGGATTGCGCATTCCCAAGGGCAGCACAAATCCTGTGGGAGCGGGCGTGCCCGCGAACACCGGCGAAGCCGGTGCCAGACACCGCGCTGCCTGTTTCGCGGGCGCGCCCGCTCCCACAGGGAAAATGTGACAGCCTGTGAGCCAGGGTTAGTAAGACGCGACCACGATAGACACCCGCCGGTTCTCGGTACGCCCGGCGCTGGTGCGGTTGTCTGCCACTGGCTGGGTGCTGCCCAGGCCACGGCGCTGAATGTTCTGGGCCTGCATGCCCACCCCGACCAGCGCTTTGGCCACGCTTTGGGCACGGCGCTCGGACAGTTGCTGGTTATACGCCGCCTTGCCCGACGAGTCGGCATGCCCGTCCACCCGCACGCCCTGGATGCCAACGCCCAGCAGCGCCTTGCCGATGCGCTCGACAATCGCCTGGCTCTGGCCGTTAAGGCTGTCCAGGTCGCTGCCGAACAGCACTTTGCCGGACAGGTCGTAGGCCCAGCCTTCATCGGTGGGGGTAAAGCCTTCGCGCTTGAGTACGGCAATCTGTTCAGGGGTAAGGCCCTTGGGTGGTGCGCTCTGGCAACCGGTCAGCGCCAGCACGGCGAGCAACAAGGCCCAAAGGGGAAAACGTATAGCGTGCATCACGGGTTCAACTCCTGTTCTTGATTTCACTGGCGGACCGTTCCGTCTGCGCCACTTGCCAATGGCCACGGCGTTTACGCTTGGCCTCGTACATCGCCGCATCGGCGGCATTGAGAAGACTGGCGGGGTCAGCGCCGTCGTCCGGGTAATAGGCAATACCGACACTCAGTGAGGTGGCAATGCTGCGGCCGCTGTCCAGCTGCACCGGCAGCTTCATGCTGGCCACGATCTTCTCGGCAATCTGCTCGGCGTCCTTGCGTGACTGCAAAGGTGTCAGCAGCACGGCGAACTCGTCACCGCCCAGGCGTGCAACCAGGTCGTGCTCGCGCAGCTGGGCGCGCACGCGGTCGGCCACGCTGATCAGCACTTCATCGCCCACGGCATGGCCAAGGGTGTCGTTGATCTGCTTGAAGTGGTCGCTGTCGAGGAACAAAAGCGCCAAGTGGTCCCTCTGCCGCGCGGCATTGCGCACGCTGCGGTTCAGGCGCCCCTCGAAGAAGGCGCGGTTAGGCAGGCCGGTCAGGCTGTCGTGGCTAGCCTGGTGGGCCAAGGTCTGGTTTTCGTTCTGCAGGTGGCTGTGCCACACCTCCAGTTCGTCCAGCAGGGCATTGAAGTCGTTGCCCAGTTCGTTTAGCTCGGCAATCGGCGCCTCCGGTACGCGCCGGTCGAAGCTGCGTTCGCGGCGGGCGGCGTGGGCGACACTGGCCAGGCCGCGCAGCGGACGGGTGATATTGCTGAGCAGGCGCCGCGACAGATACTGGGCAGCCAAAGCGCTGAGTATCGTGCAGAACAGGATTCCGGCCAGACCGCTGAGCAGGAACAGCAGCAGGCTACGGCCCTGGCCGACCAGTTCGGTGTGCCCGACTTTTTGCTGCTGGTGCAGGATCGGCAAGTTGACCGGCTCATCCAGCAAGGCCGTGGCCACCTGCACTTCGAGCTTGCCGAGCATGCCCGTATCACCGCGTTGCCAGTGCGCCAGCAGTTCGCCTTCGTTGTTGAAGACCTTGGCTTCGGCCACCTCCTCGTTACTGGCGATCAGCGCCAGTGATTCGTTGGCCGCAGCACTGTCATCGAACACCACCGCCGCCTCTACGGTGTAGTTGATCGAGCGGGCGATCAGGTGCAGGTTGTGATTGGCATAGACGCGCAGGGCGAGCACACCCAGCAGCGTAAGCGAAATACCGGCCAGGCCTACCGCGAGCAAGGCAACGCTGAGGTGGCCACGGCCCAGCACCGAACGCAGGGTCGGGCGCACACCCTGCTTGCGGGTCGGCTTCATGGCTGCACCGCCCGGCGCCGCGACAGTTGCAGCACGCTGGGGTGAATGCGCACGCCGGAACGCGCCACCGAATCCAGGTTGACTTCAAAGGCCACCTGCTGGTCGCTGACCCGCAGGCAGAACAGGCTGCCGACCGTGCAGGGGTCGTTCGCTTCGCTGATGCTCAGAACCGGGTGGCCGCTGATGCGCTCGAACAGTTTGTCGCGCTGGCCCTGGTCAAGCTTGCCAATGTAGATGGCATCGCAGGCCTGGGCGACCTGGGTATCCTCTGCCAGCAGCCGCCGCACCTGCAGCGGGCGGCCGGACTCCTGTACATGGCCTTTGATCAGGTCATCGGCATACTCGGTGGGGCCGACCAGGCACAGGCGTAAGGGGGATGGTTCGACCGGCCAGCGGGCATAGCTGAAGATACCCAGTACGACCTGGGTCACGGCCTTGGCGCGTTGCTGGGCCTGGGCGGTGGTTGTGGCAGTATCTGCCCGGGCGGAGCCCATGGAAATGAACAGGGCGGCCAGCAACAGCGAAAGTGCACAGCTTGGCGCTCGCCTCCCGGCCACGTTCATGTGGGAAATCTCTTATGGTCCTTTCCGGTATCGGCGCAACGATAGCACAAGGCCGCTTCCTTGTATGGAAGAGCGGCCAGGTGCATCGGGTTGTATGCCCCTAGACCTGCTCCAGCATCAACCCGGAAATACGCCGTACCTTGCGCGCCACCGCTTCTTCGAAAATGCCCTGGCGTGGCTCGACCAGGCTGAAGCAGTGCTTGGCGCGGGTGATGCCGGTATACACCAGTTCCTTGGTCAGCACCGGGTTGAGCGCATCCGGCAACACCAGTGCGGTGTGGCTGAACTCCGAGCCCTGGGACTTGTGCACGGTCATGGCGAACACCGTTTCCACTTCGTTAAGCCGGCTCGGCAGGACGAAGCGCACCCCGCCACTGCCATCGTTACGCGGGAAAGCCACGCGCAGCAGCGGCTCGCCTTGCTCATCCGGCAGGCGCAGGGCGATGCCGATGTCACCGTTCATCAGGCCCAGGCCGTAGTCGTTGCGGGTCACCAGCACCGGGCGCCCCTCGTACCAGGGCTGCTGGCTGTCGATCAGCCCGGCATTGTGCAGCACCCGCGCCACCCGCTCGTTGAGGCCTTCGACACCCCAGGCGCCGCGACGCACCGCGCAGAGCAACTGGAAGTCCTCGAAGCTGTGCAGCACCTTGCCCGCCCACTGCTCCCATGCCGGGTCGTCAAATGCGGTTTCGAGTGCCGGCCTGTAGCGGCCAAGGGTGCGCAGGTAGCTGCGATAGCCTTGCGGGCCTTCGGCACCACGGTTCAGGCCGTCGAGCAGCAGGCGGTCAAAAGCACGGTCCTGCTCATGCTTGAGCGCTAGGCTGTGCACGTCGTCCGGTGGCGTGGCCAGCAGGTTGCGTGCCGCGCAAGCGTCCTGGCGATTGACCAGCCTGGCCAGTTGACCAATGCCGCTGCCTTCGCCGAAGCGTCGTGAAAAACGCAGCATTACCACCTGCTGGGCCAGCGGGTTGCGCTGCTCATCGCCAGCCTTTAGCCCGCTGCCGGCCAACGACTCGCCGCTGACCTGTTCCAGCCACGCGGTGGTTGCCGGCGAGTAATAGCCCTCCTCGGCATCCCGGCACAAATCCCCCAGCACCGCGCCGGCCTCGACAGAGGCCAACTGGTCCTTGTCCCCCAGCAGCACCAGGCGTGCCCGTGGCGGCAAGGCATCGAGCAGGTTGGCCATCATTTCCAGGTCGATCATCGACGCCTCGTCGACCACCAGCACGTCCAGCGGCAACGGGTTGCCAGCATGGTGGCGGAAGTGCCGCGAGCCTGGGCGGCTGCCGAGCAGCCGGTGTACGGTGCTGACATCAGTGGGAATTTGCCCGCGGACTTCGGTGCTGACTTGCAGCCGCTCGACTTGCTGGCCAATGGATTCGGTCAGGCGCGCAGCAGCCTTGCCGGTCGGCGCGGCCAGGCGTATGCGCAGCGGCCTGCCCAGCTCTACCGCCGGCCCCTGCAGCAAGGCCAGCAGGCGCACGACGGTCGTGGTTTTACCCGTGCCGGGGCCGCCCGTGATGATGCTGAAACCGGCACGGGTAGCCAGCGCACACGCCAGCTTCTGCCAGTCCACCTGACCTGCTGGCGCACCGCCCGCGAACAGCTGCGCCAGGCGATCTGACAGGTCGGTCAGCGGCGCTTCGGCCTGGGTCAGGCGCTGGCGCAGGGTATGGTCGATGCGCCGCTCGTAGCGCCAGTAACGGCGCAGGTACAGGCGCTCGCCGCTGAGCACCAGCGGCCGCGCTTGCTGGCCTGGGTTATCGCCGAGTGCCACCAGCGAGCTGGCGGCGATGCGCTGGCGCCAGGCATTCAAGTCGAGGTTGGACAGCAGCTGCGAGGGTAACAGCAGAGGGCCAGTCAAGGCGTCACCCTCCGGTGGCAGCGACAGCGCAAAGTCGGGCTCGGCCAGGGTTTGCTGCAAGTCGAGGCACACATGGCCATGGCCCAGTTGGTGGCTGGCCAACGCTGCCGCCAGCAACAGCAAGGGGTCACTGCCTGGGGCGCGCTCTTCAAGGAACGACACGAATGCGCGGTCCAGGGCGCGCAGCCAGCCCCGCTCTACCCAGCGGTCGAGCAGTTGCAGCAGGTCACCACTGTCATGCTGAGGTGCCAGCGCCAACAGGTGCTCGGCGTGCAATGGAGTGGGCAAAAGGTCGACTAGGCTTCGGCTCATGGCGCGACTCCGGCTAACAGGTCCTGCTGTGCGGGCGCGCGCTCACCACGGAACAGCGCATCCAGGCGCTCAATCAGCTCACGCGGTGGCTTGGCGTGGTACACGCCGTGGCCGCTGCTGCTGGCGCCTCGCAGGAAGATGAACAGGGCGCCACCGACATGGCGGTCGTAATCGTAATCCGGCAAGCGTGCGCGCAGCTGCCGGTGCAGGGCCAGCAGGTACAGCACGTACTGCAGGTCATAGCGGTGCTCGATGATGGACTTTTCCATGGCCATTGTGTCGTAGGCCTGGATGTCCGGGCCCAGCCAGTTGGACTTGTAGTCGGTCACGTAGTACCGCCCGTCCAGCTCGAACGCCAGGTCGATGAAGCCTTTGAACATGCCGTTGAGCACGGTTGGCTGCGCTGCCGGGCGTGCCAGGCCAGGGTGGGTGTGGCGAGCGACCAGGCGGTCGAGTTGTTCGGCGTCGACCTGGTGGCTGGCGAACCAGAACTCCATTTCGATCTGATAATGGCGCAACTGACCGAGCGTTACGCTCAGGTCGTTGCCCGGCAACGGCAGCGGCTCGCTCAACAAGCGTTGCAGCCACTGGGTGAGCGTGGGAATCCAGCCGGTCCAGTCACGGCGGTTGCATCGCTGGCCAACGGTTCGCTCGATCAGCTGTGAGTTGCCGGTGACCTGGCTGAAGCCCTCGCGCCCTGCCCATTCCAACAGGCCATGGAGGAAGGTGCCCGGGTTCGGTCCCCGTGGAAAGCGGTGGATATCGCCGCTGTCGGGCGGGACCTCGCGCAACACCTGGGCATCGAGCACCTCGTCATCCAGCAATTGCTGGGCCTGCGAGCTGTCGGCGCCGAGGGTCTGGTCGCCGACGCGCAGGGCGCTGTACGACGCGATCCACCAATGCTCGGCTGCTGCGCGGCGAGGCTTGCGTGCGGGCAGCAGCTCACGCTCGGCATGCGGCATGCGATACACCTGCTCATCCGCCTGCGGCAGACCCGGGCAGGTGATGTGCGGGCACGTCGCTGCCAGCGCCTGCAACCAGTCCGTCAACTGCGTCGATCCGGCCAGAGCAAGGCCGCCCCCCAGCAGGTAGCCAAATGCCGAGCGGTGCAGCTGCGAACTCTTCTGGTTGCCACGCTTGAGGTCGGCCACACCCAGCCAGCAAGCATGCTGTGCCCGGGTCAGGGCTACGTAGAGCAGGCGCAGGTCTTCGGCCAGGCGCTCGTCATCGGCGCGCTCGATCTGCTCCTGGTTCGGCGTGAGTGTGAGGTGGGCATTACCGTCGCTGTCATGCCAGGCCAACGGCAGTCGGGTGCCGTCGACGGGTTTGCTGGTGCAGATGAACGGCAGATAGACCAAGGGATACTCCAGGCCCTTGGACTTGTGGATCGTTACCACCTTGACCAGCTGTTCGTCGCTCTCCAGGCGCAGGATCTGTTCTTCACCGGCCTGCCCGGAACTGGCCAGGTGCTCGGCCAAGTGGCGGATCAGCGCCTGCTCACCGTCCAGCTCGCCTGCGGCCTGCTGCAACAGCTCGGCCAGGTGAAGCAGGTTGGTCAGCACCCGCTCGCCATCACTGCGGCGAATCAGCGTGCGCGGCAGATGGAAGTCATGCAGCAGGTGCCGCAACATCGGTAGCACCCCTTGGCGCTGCCAGGTGTCGCGGTAAAGGCGAAAACGCATGACCCAGCCTTCCCAGACCCGCTCGTCCTGGTTCAGCCGGTCCAGTTCGGCCAGCGACAGGCCCAGTGTGAGGCTGGCCAGTGCGGCCTTGAGCAGGCGTTCCGAGTCTGGCTCGGCGCAGGCCTTGAGCCAGGCCAGCAGGTCGTGGGCTTCCTGGGCGGCAAACACCGAATCCTTGTCGGACAGGTACACGCTGCGCACATCACGCGCGGCCAGCTCGGCGCGAACCATCTGTGCTTCATGGCCATCACGCACCAGGATGGCGATGTCCGAAGGCAGGCAGGGGCGCAATTCGCCCTCGGCATTCTGGAAGCCCGCCGTGCCCTGCTGGCCACCGTTGAGCAAGGCGACGATATGGCTGGCGCAGCTGGCGGCCAGTTGCTGGCGGTAGACGCTGCTGGAAACCGGCTCTTCGCTTTCCAGCTGCCAGCACTGCAGGGCTGCGCTGGCTTCACCGTCAATCAGCAGCTGTTCGCCACGGCCCTTGGCATGCACCTCGATGAACGGCAACGGGTTGTCATCGGCTTCGCGGAACAGGAATGCACCCCGCCCCGTTTCACGCGCTTCGGCCTGCAGGAACACCTGGTTGACCGCCGCGACCATGGCTTTGCTGGAGCGGTAGTTGGTGTCCAGGCTATGCAGGCGGCCACTGGTGGCGCGCCGCGCAGCAAGGTAGGTGTAAATGTCGGCACCCCGGAAGGCGTAAATCGCCTGCTTGGGGTCACCGATCATGAACAGGCCGGTTTGCGCACGGTTTTCGCTGATCTGGTAAATGCGCTCGAAAATACCGTACTGCACCGGGTCGGTGTCCTGGAATTCGTCGATCAGCGCGACCGGAAACTGCTCGCGAATCAGGCTGGCCAGGCGCTCACCGGCCTCGCTGGCCAGGGCGTGCTGCAGGCGCACGAGCATGTCGTCGAAGCCCATTTCCGCACGGCGGCGCTTCTCCACTTCAAATCGCGCCGATACCCAGCCGGCAGCATGCTCAAGCAACGGTGCATCTGGGTTGTCCAAGGCCTGCAATTGCTGTTGCAGCGTCTGCATGGCGTCGAGGGCCGGGTGCTCGGGCGGTTCGCCCTTCCAGGCTTCAGCCATGCCCGCCGGGGTGAGGCGGGTGAAGCCGGTACCCAGGTCGAGCTCCACCCGTTGCTCATCGGCTGCCCAAGCGCAAAGTTTGTCGAACCAGGGTTCGAAGTAACGGGCCTGCATCTTGCGGCCGTCGACCTGCTTGGCGGCCAGTGCATCGCGGCAGATTTGGCGCAGCTCTTCGGCCCACTGCGCCCATGGCGCCTTCAGCCGGGCCAGCTGTTGGCCACGTTGCTGCAGGGACGCCTGGATCAACGCAGCGGGCTCTGGCCCGTCGTGCTGAGCGCGTATGCGGCCAAACAGCGGGCGGATGCGCGGCAGCAAGGCATCGGGGCTCCCCCAGTTGCTGCGGACCCAGGCCAGCGCATCACCGCGCATGCCGTAGCAGAAACGCCGCCAGTAATCGCGCATCACCTGGCCCAGCAGCTCGCTGTGGTCGGTTTCCAGGGTCTGGGTGAACAAGCTGCCACTGTCGAAGGCATGCTCGCGGAGCATGCGCTGGCACCAGCCATGGATGGTCGATACCGCCGCTTCGTCCATCCACTGCACAGCGATTTCCAGGCGGCCGGCACAACGCGGCCAGGCCTCTTGTGGATAATCGTCACGCAGTTGATGCAACAACGGGTCGGCGCCTTCCAGTTCACCACGGAAAAACCGTGCAGCCTCAGCCAGGCGGGCACGAATGCGCTCGCGCAGCTCTTTGGTGGCAGCGTCGGTAAAGGTCACCACGAGGATTTGTGGTGGTAGCAGCTCGCGGTCGAAGCCCTGTTCGCCACCGTGGCCGAGGATCAGGCGCAGGTACAGCGCCGAAATGGTGAAGGTCTTGCCCGTGCCGGCGCTGGCCTCGATCAGCTGGCTGCCGTGCAGGGGGAAACTCAGTGCCAAGGGACGGACCTGGGTCATACGCCTTTCTCCGGATTGCCCAAGGTCTGCCAAGGGGCGGTGAACAACGGGCGGTACAAGGTTTCGCACCAGCCTTCGAAGGTTTCGTCAGCGGTGAGTGCGGCAAAGTCACGGAACTGGCGAGCCAGGGCAATGCTTTCACCACGCTCGCCAAAGCTGGTGCGCTCGTCGCCTTCGTAGGCGCGGGCTGCGGCGGCCTGGGCCTTGTCCGCATCGTCCTGGGCCAACCATGCAAACGCGGTTTTGGCTGCAACGGGCAGAGGCGCATTCATCCCTGCCTGACGGGCCACCAGCAAATCGCCCAACAGTTGCGTGGCCTGCTCGGGCGGCAGCGGTGCAAGCAACAGGGTCAGGTCACTGGCTACCAGCGCACTGTTATAGGGGTAGCCCGCCGCACAAGCGGCCAAGTGCGTGACCCAAGGGGCGATCAGGCGGTGCCACTTGAGGTTGTTGCGCCCGGCACTGATGGTGTTGGGTACGGTGGTGATGCTAAGCAGGCTCTGGTCATCCGCCTGGAACACACGGCCCAGCCAGCCTTCGAGCCGGTGCTGGCCGTGCTCAAAATGCACCGGCAAAGCGCCCTCGACCAGCTGTGGCCAGCGTTGCAGCAACTGCTGGTGACGTTGCAGCAGGTCGGGTAGCGGTTCGATCAGCTCGTTTTGCAGTAGCTCGCCGAAGCCGGCCAGTGGCAACAAACCGCAGGCTTGCAGGCGCCGGGCCTGGGCCTGCAAGGCCTGTTCGGCGTTGCCCGGCTCGGCCAGGGCGGCGCCGAGCAGGCTCTCACTGGCACCGTAGCGTTGCAGGGTATCGAGGACAAAAGGTTCTTCGTCCGGGGTCGGCGCCTCCAATGCTTCGAAGTACACCTTCAAACGCTGGCTGAAGAAGTGCCGTACCGGGTGGCGCAGGAAGTCATTCAGCTGGGTCAGGCTCAGGGCCTCATCGTCGAGATAAGGAGGCAAGCCTGGGTCGCCCTGCTCTTGCTCCTCGCCTTGCTGGTGCAGCACCTGCCATTCGTGGGCAAAACTGAACAGCGGACTGCCCTTCTGGAAATAGCGGGGGCTGAACGGCTGCAGCGGGTGCTCCAGGGTCAGTGCGTGCAGCAGTTGCTCGCCCGGCTGCGCGGGTTGCCCTTGCTCCGCGCCGGTCAACTGCCAGCCCGCAGCGATGTGATCGCGTAGCTGGCCGATCAGTACCGAGGCCGGGCGCTCGCTGTTGTCGCGGATACTGCGCCCGACCCAGCTGACATACAGTTGGTCACGTGCCGACAGCAGCGCTTCGAGCAGCAGGTAACGGTCGTCTTCGCGGCGTGAGCGGTCACCGGGGCGGTAATCGCTGGCCATCAGGTCGAAGTCCAGTGGTTGCTGGGCGCGCGGGTAGTCGCCATCGTTCATGCCCAGCAGGCAGACTACGCGGAACGGGATCGCGCGCATGGGCATGAGGGTGCAGAAGTTAACCGAACCGGCGAGGAAACGTTGCGACAGCTTGCCCTGGTCGAGGCCTGACAGCCAGGCTTCACGCACCACGGTCAGCGGCAACGGGTCATTCAGCCCAACAGCCTCGCACACTTCGAGCCAGCCATCGCGCAGGTCCTGTAGCTGCATCAGCAAGAATTCGTCGTGCTCATCCTCGGCGAGGAAGAATACCTGCAGCAACGCGTGCAGGCGCTCTCCCCACTGACTGACAGTGGCGGGCTCGGAAAATGCCTGACAAGCGACATCGAGTGCATCGAGCAGTGCAACCAGCGGACCGATCAGTGCGGCGTCCAGGCCGCCGATTTCATCGTAGGGCTCGATGCCATCGCAGGCCTCTCCCACACCTACGGCATAGCCCAGCAGCATGCGCCTCAGGCCGAAGCGCCAACTGTTCTGCTCAAGCCCGGCGGGCAAACCCAGGCTGGCCCGCTGCTCGGCGTTGAGGCCCCAACGGATACCGGCGCCCTCGATCCAGCGGTGCAGCGTAGGCAAGTCGTTTTCGCGGATACCGAAGCGGGCACGGACTGCCGGTACGTCCAGCAGGTCGAGCACTTCGCTGACCGCGAAACGGCTATCCGGCAGTTTGAGCAAGTGTTCAAGGGCGATCAGTAAAGGCTCACGCCCGCGCTGGCCCTGATCGGTGAGGGTGAACGGGATGTAGCGCGGGTCATTGCGCTGCAACTGGCCGAACACGGCGCGAATATGCGGCGCGTAAGTGTCGATGGCTGGCAGCATGACGATTACGTCACGCGGGCGCAACGTAGGGTCGGCGCTGAAGCGGGCCAGAAGCTGGTCATGGAGAATCTCCACTTCGCGTTGCGGGCTGTGTGCAATGTGGAAGCGGATCGAGCGGTCTTTGCCTGGGTCGACTTGCGGCCACAGCTCACGGGTTTCGGCGAGCGGGCGCAGTTCAAGAATGTCGTCCTGCAACTGGTTGAGCAATGTGGTGGGCGAGCCGTCGCTGAACAGGTCGATGCGCCCATCACTGAACGCACCCTGGTAGCTGCCCGGGTCGTCATAGCTGTCGAGCAGGTTGATGTAGTCGCGGCCCTGTTTGCCCCAGGCGGCCAACAACGGATGAGCATGCTGGTGCAGCGACTGGTCGTCCAGTTGCAGGGGCATGCCCTGTTTGCGTTGCTGGCGTTTGTACTGGTGGCGTAACAGGTCCTTGTCGGCAACGATGTCGGCCCAGTGGTGGCGGCAGGGGTTGTGCACGCACAACAATACCTGGCTAAAGCGCGCCAGGCCTGCCAGTGCTTCCAGGGCCTGTGCAGGCAACGAGGAAATGCCGAACACAATCACCCGCGGTGGCAGCCCTGCGGGTGCCTGTTCCAGGTTGTTGATGCGCTCGGTGAAGCGCTGATGTACCCCGGCGCGGCTTTGCGCCATGCCCTGCTCACCGACATCCTCCAACAAGGCTCGCCACAACTCGGCTTGCCAGCGGTTGCCCGGCGGCAGGGCTTTGCGCTCACCACGGGCAGTATTGAGGATGTGATTGCCAGCAGCCCAGTCCTTGAGCCAGTCGGCGCGGTAGACCTGGTACTGGTCGAACAGGTCAGCCAGTCGCTCGGCGAGCTGGTAGCGCTTGCGCAGGTCGCTGTCGTCATTGAGGAAGCGCTGCAGCGGCTCGAAATGCGGGCGCTCTATCAGGGCTGGCAGCAGGCGCATCAGGCGCCAGGTCAGTGGGGCCTTGTCGAGCAGGGAAACTTCGGGAATTTCGTCGTGGCCCAGCACGCTGCGGTACAGCTGCCACATGAAGCTGCCAGGCAGTTGCACATCGATTGCAGCAGCGATGCCGCAGCCACCCAGGTCATTTTCCAACGGGTCTTCAGCCAGGGCCAGTTTGAGCCATTGGGCGATACCATTGCTTTGGACAAGGGCGATTTCGTTTTCCAAAGGTGCCAAGGGGTAACGGCGCATCCAGCTCACCACCAGGCTGCGTAGGTCATCGAGGCGGTTGCCGTGGACGATCATGAAACCTGGGTGGAGCGTGGTAATAGCCATTGAGCATTCCCTGGAAGGCAGTTGGTTCAGATGCGGAACCATATCACGGGGCGTGGCACGGACCGTGGCACGCGTGGAGACAAATCTTTTCCTGGCCGGAAAAGACAAAACCCCTACCTGCATGTGCAGATAGGGGTTTTGCGAAATGAATCTTGACGATGACCTACTCTCACATGGGGAAACCCCACACTACCATCGGCGATGCATCGTTTCACTGCTGAGTTCGGGATGGGATCAGGTGGTTCCAATGCTCTATGGTCGTCAAGAAATTCTGTTGCCAGAAGATCCAGATGGATGCTCTAGCGAATTCGGATATGTGAATTTGTGGTCTTACGAATTTTCGGGTCTTTCGTCTTCACCACCACAATTCGGCTCACGCGCAAATTGCTTGGGTGTTATATGGTCAAGCCTCACGGGCAATTAGTATTGGTTAGCTCAACGCCTCACA
>NZ_QKMQ01000026.1:0-39965 GCF_003208145.1 Pseudomonas sp. RV120224-01b
TCAATCTGAGCCATGATCAAACTCTTCAGTTCAATACTGCTTGGGTTTTTAAGAAACCCTAAACTTGGCTCAACAATCTCAAATGACTATGTGATTTCTCGCATGGCCACTTGTGATGCTGATAATCTTTTTGACTATCAGTCCGTACTCACAAGCACCCACACGAATTGCTTGATTCGATTTGTTAAAGAGCGTTTGGTTAAGAGCTTTTCGTCTCAACCGAGGCGCGCATTCTACGCTTTCCTCAGAGCCTGTCAAGCGTTTATTTTGAAGTTTTTGCGAGAAACTCGTTTAGCTTCAAACACTTGACTCGCTGCGATCTCTCGTAGCGGGAGGCGAATCATACAGCATTTAAAACCGCTGTCAACCACCATTTCAACCGCTTGCGATCATTCGATCGTAGCCCTTTCAACTTCACCTTAACTAGTTAACTCGTTGAATTTCAAGGAGTTTTTCGTTCTGATGTCGCTGGAAGTGGGGCGCATTATAAGGGGATTCGAAAGCGCGTCAACCCTTAATTTCAAGAAACCTTAACATCGCTGAAAAGCAAAGCGGGGAGGCCTGACGGCCTCCCCGCTTTTAAGCAACACCGGACAGCTCTACAGCACGCCCACATCACGCAAGCGCTGCACCTCTCCCGCTTGCAGCCCCAACACTTCCCCCAGCACCAGCTCAGTGTGCTCACCCAACAGGGGTGGCGCCCGGCGATACTCCACTGGCGTCTCCGACAACCGTATCGGGCTCGCCACCTGCGGAACGCTACCCGCCAGCGGATGGGGAATGCTCACCGCCAAACCCCGCGCCAGCACCTGAGGGTCCTGAAACATCTGCGCCAGGTCATTGATCGGCCCACATGGCACGCCCGCAGCTTCCAACTGGCTCACCCACTCGGCCGTGGTCTTGAACACTGTGGCCTGGCGGATCAAAGGAATCAGCTCCGCCCGGTTGGCTACCCGCAGCTTATTAGTGGCGAAACGCGGATCATCCGCCCACTGTGGCTGCCCGGCCACTTCGGCGAACTTGCGGAACTGACTGTCGTTGCCCACGGTAAGAATGAAGTCACCATCCGCCGTCGGGAAATCCTGGTAGGGCACTATATTGGGATGCGCATTACCTAGCCGGCGAGGCGGGGCACCCGTGGTCAGGTAGTTCATGGCCTGGTTCGCCAGGCAGGCCACCTGTACATCGAGCAGCGCCATGTCGACATGTTGCCCCACCCCGGTCTGATCCCGGTGGGCGAGGGCAGCGAGCATCGCCACCGTGGAATACAGCCCGGTAAGGATGTCGGTAAGCGCCACACCCACCTTGACCGGCCCTGCACCTTCCTCGCCCTCCGGGCGGCCGGTCAGGCTCATCAGCCCGCCCAGCCCCTGGATCATGAAATCGTAACCCGCACGCTTGGCATAGGGCCCGGTCTGGCCAAACCCCGTGATGGAGCAATAGATAAGCTGTGGATTGACCGCCTTCAGGCTCTGGTAGTCCAACCCATAAGCAGCCAGACCGCCCACCTTGAAGTTCTCGATGACGATATCGGACTTGGCTGCCAGCTCACGCACCAGGCGCTGCCCCTCAGGCTGGGTGAAGTCGATGGTCACCGAGCGCTTGTTGCGGTTGGCCGACAGGTAATAAGCCGCCTCGCTGGTATTGTCACCCGCAGCATCCTTCAGGAAGGGCGGGCCCCACGCGCGCGTATCGTCACCACTGCCCGGGCGCTCGACCTTGATCACGTCAGCGCCCAGGTCAGCGAGAATCTGGCCAGACCATGGGCCGGCCAACACGCGCGAAAGGTCCAGCACCCGCAGATGTGATAGCGCGCCCATGGGCTGGCTCCTTATTAATAGAAAGCCTGGATACCGGTTTGCGCACGCCCCAGGATCAATGCATGCACGTCGTGCGTGCCTTCGTAGGTGTTGACCACCTCCAGGTTGACCAGATGACGGGCCACGCCGAACTCGTCGGAGATGCCATTACCACCCAGCATGTCACGCGCCATGCGGGCAATATCCAGCGCCTTGCCGCAGGAGTTGCGCTTCATGATCGAAGTGATCTCCACCGCAGCCGTCCCTTCGTCCTTCATGCGCCCCAAGCGCAGGCAGCCCTGCAGTGCCAAGGTGATTTCGGTCTGCATGTCAGCCAGCTTCTTCTGGATCAGCTGATTGGCAGCCAGCGGGCGACCGAATTGCTGGCGATCCAGCGTGTACTGACGCGCAGTGTGCCAGCAGGCTTCCGCAGCACCCAGCGCCCCCCAGGAGATGCCATAACGGGCTGAGTTCAGGCAGGTGAACGGACCTTTGAGGCCGCGCACATCCGGGAAGATGTTCTCTTCTGGCACGAACACATTGTCCATGACGATTTCACCGGTGATCGAGGCGCGCAGGCCAACCTTGCCATGGATAGCCGGCGCACTCAGGCCTTCCCAGCCCTTTTCCAGCACAAAGCCGCGGATATCACCGGCATCGTCCTTGGCCCAGACCACGAACACATCAGCGATCGGGCTGTTGGTGATCCACATCTTGCTGCCGGTCAGCCGGTAGCCGCCATCGACCTTCCTGGCGCGGGTAATCATCGACCCTGGGTCAGAGCCGTGGTTAGGCTCAGTCAGGCCGAAACAACCGATCCACTCACCACTGGCCAGCTTGGGCAGGTATTTCTGCTTTTGTGCTTCGGTACCGAACTCATTGATCGGGACCATGACCAGCGATGACTGCACACTCATCATCGAGCGGTAGCCCGAGTCGATACGCTCCACTTCACGCGCAATCAGGCCATAGCACACGTAGTTCAGGCCGCTGCCACCGTACTGCTCAGGGATGGTTGCCCCCAGCAGGCCGACTTCACCCATCTCGCGGAAGATCGCCGGGTCAGTCTGCTCGTGGCGGAACGCTTCAAGTACACGAGGGGCCAGCTTGTCCTGGGCGAACTGATAAGCGCTGTCACGCACCATGCGCTCTTCTTCAGTGAGCTGCTGATCCAGCAGCAGCGGGTCGATCCAGTTGAAGCTTGCTTTACCGGCCATGAGCGAAATCCTCGAAATAGGGGGCAGTTTCTTGTGCCTTTGAGCCTAGGCCTGATCGGCCGCCGGGACAAACGAGGATTGCGCACCAATTAGTGATAATTTGTCACTTCGTAAATCGGCAAAACGCCATATTGACAGCCTTACAAGTGAGGTTGACGTACATGCGCCGCAAGATCCCCAGTACCGCTGCCCTGGTTTGCTTCGAGGCGGCAGCACGCAACGAGAGCTTTACCAAGGCCGCCCAGGAACTGGCCCTGACCCAGGGCGCCGTTTGTCGCCAAATTGGCGGCCTGGAGGCCTTTCTCAATGTGGAATTGTTCCGCCGCTCGCGCCGCGGCGTGAAGCTGACCGAAGCCGGCCTTTCCTATAGCCGTCAGGTTGCCGCCCAACTGGACGCCGTGGAGCGCGATACCTTGTCGGTGATGGGCCAGCAGGGGGCCAGCGTGATCGAACTGGCAGTGGTGCCTACCTTCGGCACTCAATGGCTGCTTCCGCGCCTCAAGGACTTCCAGCAACGCCACCCGGAGGTCACGGTCAACCTCACCAACCGAACCCGGCCATTCCTGTTCGCCGACACTTCGTTCGATGCCGCGATCTATTTCGGTGATGCCGATTGGTCCGGCACCCAGTCTCACCGGCTGATGGGGGAAAACCCGGTCCCCGTCTGCAGCCCGGCATTGCTGGCCGGGCAGGGCATGCTTGAAGCACAGCGCATCGCCCAACTACCCCTGTTGCAGCAAAGCACGCGCCCCTATGCCTGGCGGCAATGGTTCGGCAGCTTGGGGATGAATGTGGAGCGCGACATGACAGGCCCGCGTTATGAACTATTCTCGATGCTCGCCCAGGCGGCCATACATGAAATGGGGATCGCGCTGATTCCGCCGTTCCTGATCCAGCGCGAACTGGAGGAGGGCAGGCTGGTGGTCGCTAACAGGCATGCCCTCGATAGCGACAAGGCCTACTATCTAATGATTCCGGAGCGCAAGGTGGAATCGGCATCACTACGCGCCTTCCGTGACTGGCTGGTAAGCCAGGCCCACGCCTACACCGCAAGAAAATGAGCAATGCGACAAATTGACTCTGTAGTCAATTATTTTAAACACCTACAGATATATGGATTTGTCGCATATCCATAAACTGTTATGCAAGCCAGAAAATACCCTTTAACCCTGCTAAGCACGCGGCCTTGCGGGTTATTTTGCGACACTTACCGTGCCGTAAGCGAAATGACCGAAAAATTTTTGTTTTTTTCTCCTAATCTGCCAATAGCCCATGTTTGACGGGCTACAGCCTTATTGCTGCGACAAGCGGTCACAGGGTGACTTGTAGTTTTAACTTCGTTTCGCTCCAGAACCGGTTGAAGGCCCCTTGGTTCGTCTGCAAAATGCTTCGCCCGCCCGGAAACTGGCGGATCGGCGCTCCACAGCCGCCCCAGCGCACCATCCGAAGTGTGCTGGCTTTTACAAAGACAAAAGGTCACCGCAGGAGAAAAGTCGTGCACATTGGTGTTCCTCTCGAGACGCAGACCGGTGAGACAAGGGTCGCTGCGACCCCGGAAACCATCAAGAAACTGATTGGCCAGGGCCATCAGGTCACCGTCCAACGGGGGGCAGGGCTTAACGCCGCCATTCCGGACAGTGCCTATGAGGCCGTGGGTGCTTCCATGGGGAATGCCGCCGACGCCTACGGCGCCCAATTGGTACTCAAAGTGGTCGCCCCCAACGACCAGGAACTGGCCCTGATCAACAGTGGCAGCCTTCTGGTGGGCATGCTCAACCCCTTCAACAGCGAACTCATCGGCAAAATGGCCGAACGCGGCATTACCGCCTTCGCCCTGGAAGCCGCACCGCGTACATCGCGGGCGCAAAGCCTGGACGTGCTGTCGTCGCAAGCCAACATCGCCGGTTACAAGGCTGTGTTGCTGGCGGCCCATCACTACCCGCGCTTCATGCCCATGCTGATGACCGCTGCCGGTACCGTTAAGGCCGCGCGCGTGTTGATTCTGGGTGCGGGCGTTGCCGGCCTGCAGGCCATTGCCACGGCCAAGCGCCTGGGCGCAGTGATCGAAGCGTCCGACGTACGCCCGGCGGTGAAAGAGCAGATCGAGTCGCTGGGCGCCAAGTTCATCGACGTGCCCTACGAGACCGATGAGGAGCGCGAATGCGCCGAAGGGGTGGGTGGTTACGCCCGCCCGATGCCGGCCAGCTGGATGCAACGCCAGGCCCAGGCTGTACATGAGCGCGCGAAGCAGGCGGATATCGTCATCACCACCGCACTGATCCCCGGCCGCAAGGCACCAACCTTGCTCAGCGCCGAAACCGTCGCGCAAATGAAGCCTGGCTCGGTGGTCATCGACCTCGCTGCAGCCCAGGGTGGCAACTGTCCGCTGACGGTTGCTGACCAGGTGGTGCAGGAAAATGGCGTGACCATCGTCGGCCCGACCAACCTGCCAGCGCAGGTGGGTGCCGATGCCTCGGCGCTGTATGCACGCAACCTGCTGGACTTCATGAAGCTGCTGTTCGACAAGGACGGCGCACTGGTCATCAACCTCGAAGACGACATCGTCGCGGCCTGCCTCATGTGCCGCGATGGCCAGGTCGTCCGCAAGAACGGCTAAGGAGCACGACAATGGAAGACATGCTGATTTCCCATGGCATCTACAACCTGATCATCTTCGTGCTGGCCATCTATGTGGGCTACCACGTGGTCTGGAACGTCACCCCGGCACTGCACACCCCATTGATGGCGGTCACCAACGCCATCTCGGCAATCGTTATCGTCGGCGCCATGCTGGCCGCGGCCCTGACCGTTACCCCGGCAGGCAAGCTGATGGGCACCCTTGCCGTGGCCCTGGCCGCGGTCAACGTGTTCGGTGGCTTCCTGGTCACCCGCCGCATGCTTGAGATGTTCAAGAAGAAAGCCAAGAACGAGGGGCAGAAGTAAGCATGAGCATGAATCTGGTAACACTTCTGTACCTGGTTGCGTCGATCTGCTTCATCCAGGCGCTCAAGGGCTTGTCGCACCCGACCACTTCGCGGCGCGGCAACCTGTTCGGCATGATCGGCATGGGGATCGCCATCCTCACAACCGTCGGCCTTATCTATAAGCTGGGGGCAGAGCTTGCCACTGCCGGCATCGGCTATGTGATCGTCGGCCTGCTGGTTGGTGGTACCGCCGGTTCGATCATGGCCAAGCGCGTCGAAATGACCAAGATGCCAGAGCTGGTCGCCTTCATGCACAGCATGATCGGTCTGGCGGCGGTGTTCATTGCCATCGCCGCCGTGCTGGAGCCGCAGTCGATGGGCATCGTTGCCGCCATCAGCGACCCGATCCCTACCGGCAACCGCCTGGAGCTGTTCCTGGGTGCTGCAATCGGTGCCATTACCTTCTCCGGCTCGGTAATCGCCTTTGGCAAGCTGTCGGGCAAGTACAAGTTCCGCCTGTTCCAGGGCGCACCGGTACAGTTCGCCGGCCAGCATAAGCTGAACCTGATCCTCGGCCTGACCACCATTGCCCTGGGCCTGCTGTTCACCTTCACCGGCCACTACAGTGCCTTCACCCTGATGCTGGTTCTGGCCTTCATCATGGGTGTGCTGATCATTATTCCGATCGGTGGCGCCGACATGCCGGTGGTGGTGTCGATGCTCAACAGCTACTCGGGCTGGGCTGCGGCCGGCATCGGTTTCTCGCTGAACAACTCGATGCTGATCATTGCCGGCTCCCTGGTCGGTTCGTCCGGTGCCATCCTCTCGTACATCATGTGCAAGGCGATGAACCGTTCGTTCTTCAACGTCATCCTTGGCGGCTTCGGCGGAGACACCGATACGGGTGCGGCGCAAGGCTCCAAAGAGCAGCGCCCGGTGAAGTCCGGCTCGGCCGACGACGCCACTTTCCTGCTCAGCAACGCCGACAGCGTAATCATCGTGCCGGGTTACGGCCTGGCGGTGGCCCGTGCCCAGCATGCGCTGAAGGAGCTGACCGAAAAACTGACCCACAACGGCGTAACCGTTAAGTACGCGATCCACCCAGTGGCAGGTCGCATGCCCGGGCACATGAACGTATTGCTGGCCGAGGCCGAAGTACCTTACGACCAGGTGTTCGAAATGGAAGACATCAACGCCGAGTTCGGTCAGGCCGACGTGGTGTTGGTGCTGGGTGCCAACGACGTGGTCAACCCGGCGGCGAAGAACGATCCGAAATCGCCCATTGCCGGCATGCCGATCCTCGAAGCCTTCAAGGCCAAGACCATCATCGTCAACAAACGCTCCATGGCCAGCGGCTATGCAGGTCTGGACAACGAACTGTTCTACCTGGACAAAACCATGATGGTGTTCGGTGATGCCAAGAAAGTGATCGAAGACATGGTCAAGGCTGTGGACTGACATCCACTGCTGAAAACCAGCTGATATAAAGGAAGCCCCGGTCAGAATCTGCCGGGGCTTTTCTTTTATTGATCCGGATCAACGGCTCTACTTCAGGGCTCTCATACGACCATGGTCGTGGGACGGCATTGGGCGAAATCTCTAGACTGCGCTGCAGTAGTTTCAGTAGCCCGAGATAACAATCCATGTACCGTGATCGTATCCGCTTGTCCTCCCTGCACAGCAAGGTAATGAGTGCGGCTGATGCCGCTGGTCTGATCGAGGACGGCATGACCGTCGGCATGAGCGGTTTCACCCGCGCCGGCGAAGCCAAAGCCGTACCGCATGCACTGGCCGAACGTGCCAAGCAGTCGCCACTGAAAATCAGCCTGATGACCGGCGCCAGCCTGGGCAACGACCTGGACAAGCAACTGACCGAGGCCGGCGTGCTGGCTCGCCGCATGCCATTCCAGGTCGATAGCACCCTGCGCAAGGCCATCAACGACGGCCAGGTGATGTTCATCGACCAGCACCTGTCGGAAACCGTCGAGCAACTGCGCAACCAGCAGCTGAAACTGCCGGACATCGCCGTCATCGAAGCCGTGGCCATTACCGAGCAAGGCCACATCGTGCCAACCACATCGGTAGGCAACTCGGCCAGCTTCGCGATCTTCGCCAAGCAGGTGATTGTCGAGATCAACCTCTCGCACAACCCCAACCTGGAAGGCCTGCACGACATCTATATCCCGACCTACCGCCCGACCCGCACGCCAATCCCGCTGGTCAAGGTCGACGACCGTATCGGCAGCACCGCCATCCCGATCGACCCGGCCAAGATCGTCGGCATCGTCATCAGCGACCAGCCGGACTCCCCATCCACCGTGCTGCCGCCGGATGACGAAACCCAGGGCATTGCCGACCACCTGATCAACTTCCTCAAGAAAGAAGTTGAAGCTGGCCGCATGACCAACAAGCTCGGCCCGCTGCAGGCCGGTATCGGCAGCATTGCCAACGCCGTAATGTGCGGCCTGATCGAATCGCCGTTCGAAGACCTGACCATGTACTCCGAAGTACTGCAGGACTCCACTTTCGACCTGATCGATGCCGGCAAACTGAGCTTCGCTTCGGGCAGCTCGATCACCTTGTCCACTCGCCGTAATGCCGACGTATTCGGCAACCTGGAGCGCTACAAGGACAAGCTGGTGCTGCGCCCGCAGGAAATCTCCAACCACCCGGAAGTGGTGCGTCGCCTGGGCATCATCGGTATCAACACCGCACTGGAGTTCGATATCTACGGAAACGTCAACTCCACCCACGTGTGCGGCACCAAAATGATGAACGGGATTGGTGGCTCGGGTGACTTCGCCCGTAACGCCCACCTGGCTGTGTTCGTCACCAAGTCGATTGCCAAAGGCGGCGCGATTTCCAGCGTGGTGCCGATGGTCAGCCATGTCGACCACACCGAGCACGACGTGGACATCCTGGTCACCGAGCAAGGCCTGGCCGACCTGCGTGGCTTGGCGCCACGCGAGCGGGCACGGGCGATCATCGACAACTGTGTGCACCCAGACTACCGCGCTGCGCTGAACGATTACTTCGATCGTGCCTGCCAGCGTGGCGGCCATACCCCGCACATTTTGCGTGAAGCGCTGAGCTGGCACGAAAACCTGGAAGAAACCGGGCGCATGCTGGCTAGCTGATCAATTCGTGATCCGGAACAGCGTGTGCTGTTCCGGTCACGCTCTCTGTAGGAGCGGCTTTAGCCGCGAATACCGGCACAGCCGGTGTCATCCTCCGTGTCGCCTGATTCGCGGGCAAGCCCGCTCCCGCAAGACCCTCACAATCATCATTAAAAACTGTTCTACTGTACTGGTATTTCTGCCAGTCCCTTCCTCGCGAAATCCTCACATCAGCCAAAAATGCACCAATATCGTGCATACCAGTACAGTTGCGCTTGTTTCGGGTGCAACAGTAGGGTTACACAGTTAACTGAGCCATCGTCTTTCAACTGAACTGTATCTACTGTTATGGACGACAGAGGAGGATCATTGGCATCAGTTAAATCACTACCTAATCCCGCCATAAGCGGAAGGATGAAGCATCATGGAACGTACCCTCAGTTCCGGTCTGGTTTTTGAAAGCAACGCCCAGCAATCCAACGCCTCGCTGCCGCTGCGCGCACTGTCCACCCTGCTGCTGTGGCAGCGCCGTATGGCTAGCCGCCGTCAACTGGCTCGCCTGGACGCCCGTCTGCTGGCCGACGCTGGTATCAGCGAGTCGCAGCGTTACGAAGAGCTGAGCAAGCCTTTCTGGCGCTAAGCACCGGCTTGCCGGCTTCGGCCGGCACCGCGAATTCCCGAAACCCGCTGCAGGTAACTGCAGCGGGTTTTTTGCATCCAGGCCGCATGCTAGAGCCTCTCTCAATCGAACAAGTACAGTTTTGATAATCCAAAAAACATACAGGTACAGTTTGTTGGCGCGCTTTTCATTAACATCCAGAAACACCGGCGCGTGATACGCTTGGCTTCACAGTCTGGTAGAACCCACTGTTAAAAGTACCGTGACGAGCTGTGCGAGCGTCCGATTAAGCAGAACCCCCGACCCTAGTCCAGGAGTCCACGATCATGTCCCGTAAATACCTGATTGGCGCCGCCCTGATGCTGAGCCTGGCCGGCACCGCAAACGCCACCAGCTTCGTTGTCACCACCGACGCCGTCGTTGGCGCGGTAGCCGCGTCCACCGATGCCACTTCCGATATCTCCTCCTCGTTCAAAGACGACAAGATCGTCAAGGCCGCCCGCGACGATGCCGCTGCCTTTGTTGGCAGCCAGGGCGACATCCGCGGTGCCAAACTGGAAAGCGCCTTCTTGCACATCCGCTCGCAAGCACCCGCGTTGCAGGCCAGCGATGCGCAACTGGCCCAGGCCATCCTGGCACTCTGACGCCAGCTGAGCCCTCTGGCTGTGCTGGTCACTACCAGCACAGCCATCCAGCCTTTGCGCCCCACCTTTCCAGCTGTTGTAGAGCCCATGCGTTATCTGTTGCCGCTGCTGTTTTCCGTTGCAGGCATGGCCAGCGCCCATGCCATGGATACCACCACGCAAAGCCTGGTCATTACCGGCTATGTCACCAGCCAGGTCACCACTGCACCCTTCGATCGCAAACTGGTCCGCCAGGCGCGCGACGATGCGGCGGCCTTCGTGGCCAGCGACGGCCAGATCCGCGGTGTGCGGCTGGAAGCTGCGCTGGAATCATTACGCCACAATTGTGCACGGCACGCCGTCGGCGACCTGGAACTGGCGCAGGCAATTCTCGTCCAATGACTACATCTGACTCCCTGTATTTTTCGGAGATGCTCCATGCGTAAACCGCTGATTGCCGCTACCCTCGGCATGCTGCTGCTGGCCGACCTGGCCCAGGCACAGACCCTGGTGGCCACCAGCAATATCATCGTGCGTGCCTTTGGCCGGTCGATCGACTTCACCTCGGACACCACCACCTCGATTCGCGACTCCAAAGTGGTGCGCGAAGCCCATGACGACGCTGCCAGCTTCGTCGCCAGCAACGGTGACATTCGCGGTGCCCAGCTTGAGTCGGCCTTCAACACCCTGCGCGAGCGCGTGCCAGAAGCGCGTGGCGCCAGCGACCAGGTACTGGCCGAAGCCATCCTCGCACTGTGAAACGCGTGCGTGCCTGGCTGCTCGGCTGCGCCCTGACGCTGCCCGGCACGCCCGTATTGGCCGACCTGCAGCTTCAGCTGCAGGCAACCGGCATGGACCCGCAGCAAACCCAAGCCACCCAGGCCCTGCTCGATGAGGCCTTGGGCAAGCTGCCCCCCCGATTCAAGCAGCAGCTGGACCGCCGCGTGCGGGTCAGCTGGAGCGACAGCATGCCGGCGGATGCCTACGGCCAGGCATCGCTGGTGTCCACCCTTGAGCTCAATCGACGCCTGCTGCCCGGTCTCACCGACGGCAGCGCTGCTACCGAACGCACCAACCGCCCCCATGGCACGGTGCGCGATGAATTGCTGGCCACCGTGCTGCACGAGCTTACCCATATCTACGACCGTGCCCGCCTGTGGCCCGCTGCCGAGCATTCGCTGATTGCCCGCTGCAAGCGCCAGCAAGGCACGCTGGGCAAAATCGGCCTGCCCGAAGCGTGCCGGGGCCAGGCCGAACGCCGCTTCACCCTCAGCGACGACCCGCGTTTGCTCGACCTGGCGGGTTGGCAACAGTACGTAGGCCGTCGTGGCGAGCGCGAGCAGCACAATGGTCAGTTCGTGCGCAGCCCCGACAGTTATGAACTGAGCAGCCCCAAGGAGTACATCGCGGTCAACATGGAGTACTTCCTCCTCGACCCGAGCTACGGTTGCCGCCGCCCGGCGCTGAACCAGTACCTGCGCGAACACTTCGGCTGGGCACCGCAACAGGACACCTGCGCCAAGGGCCTGCCGTTCATCAATGCCGGCAGCGACTTTGCCCGCCAGCCGCTGGGTGAAATCGACCCTGAGCGGGTCTATGAAGTGGACTACCTGCTGGCCGAAGCCAACCAGAACCTGGTCAGCCGCTGGGGCCACAGCATGCTGCGCCTGGTGATCTGCAAGCCGGGCCGCCCACGCGGGCCGGACTGCCGCCTGGACCTCGACCAGAGCCTGGTGCTGTCGTACCGCGCCTTCGTCAACGATGTACAGCTGTCCAGCTGGGACGGCCTGGTCGGCAACTACCCCTCGCGGCTATTCGTGTTGCCGCTGGGCCAGGTAATCGACGAATACACCAAGACCGAGCTGCGCAGCCTTGCCTCGGTACCGTTGAAGCTCAGCCGCAACGAAATCGAGGAGCTGGTACGCCAGGCCGCCGAAATGCACTGGAGCTATGACGGCAACTACTGGTTCCTGTCCAACAACTGTGCCGTGGAGTCGTTGAAATTGCTGCGCAGCGGTACCGCCAACCCACGCCTCAACGACCTCGACAGCATCATGCCCAACGGCTTGCTGGCAGTGCTCAAGGGCAGGGGGCTGGCAGACACCAGCGTGCTGGATGACCCGCGTGAGGCGCTGCGCCTGGGCTACCGGTTCGATTCCTATCGCGACCGCTACCAGGCCATGTTCGAGGTGCTGCGCAAACAGCTGCCGATCAAGCAGGCCCTGGTCGAAGACTGGCTGGCACTGGATGCCGAGCAGCGCCGCCCATGGTTTGCCAAGGCCGACCTGCGCACCAGCGCCGCGTTACTGCTGCTCGAACAGGCCAGCTTGCGCCGGCAACTGCTGCTGGCCCAGGACGAGGTCAAGCAGCGCTACCTGAATGCCGCTGCCTTGAAAGATGGCAGCGTCAGCAAGGCCGATGCGACCCTCAAGCAGATGCTCGCCAACAGCGGCTTTCTCAGCCGCCCGGCAGAACTGCTCGATGCCAAGGGCTACGGGCTGCCGCAGCCCGAGGAGCGCAAGCACCTTGAGCAGGTGAGCAGCGAACGCCAGGCACAGTTGTTGCGTTTGAGCACCAGCCTGGACAAAGAGGTGAGGGCGCTGCTGGAGCCGTCGCGGGCCAAGGAAATTGCGGCTGTCGAGGCCAACGTGAAGCAGATTGGCGAACATTTGCGGGCACTGCACAAGGCAGCGGGAGGCCTGCAGTTGTAATGTTGCCTACAGTTTCTCCTCTGCCTCCGAAGGCAAATCCTCATCCAGGTGCAACCAAGGCAACCGGCTACCCACCCAGATATGCCGGTTGGCCCTGACCCGCTCCGGGTGATCCAGCGTCGCCACCGTCACATCGACCGTTTCCGGGCTATGGGTAGTCATCAGCGCCACATGCGCTCCGCACTGCCCACAGAAGTACCGGCTGCAACTGGCCGGCGCCACATAGCGGTTCGGCTCACCCGCCAACCACTGAAACCCGGAGCGGGCCAGGGTGAGCCAGGTCACTACCAACCCTCCGCTTACCCGCCGGCAAATCGAACAATGGCAGTGGGCGATGTCTGTCAGGTCACCCACCAGCCGGTAACGCAAGGCGCCACAATGGCAGCCCCCTTCGGTTACATCCTGCATCACCTACCTCTCGTCGCCTTTGCTTCGGCGAAAGCTGGCTGAAAGCTTGCGCTCATAGGATAGCCCCCACTACCGGCACAAGACCGGTCAGCCAGGGCACCCGGTAATTACCGAGCCCGGCCCAATCAACAACAACAATGGTGATTCTGATGTATTCCTGTGCCCGCCTTTCTGTAGTTCCCCTCCGCATGCTCCCTGCGCAGCGCCCGACGCGCTGATCCGCCCGAATCGACATTCCTTTCGCCGCGCCACGCCTGGAGTATTGCCATGCTGACCTTCCTCGGCTTTGCCATGGTCATCACCTTCATGTACCTGATCATGACCAAGCGCCTGTCGGCCTTGATCGCGCTGATCCTGGTACCGATCCTGTTCGCCCTGTTCGGCGGTTTCTCCGCCAAGATCGGCCCCATGATGCTCGAAGGCATCAGCAAGCTCGCGCCAACCGGTGTGATGCTGATGTTCGCCATCCTCTATTTCGCCTTGATGATCGACTCCGGCCTGTTCGACCCGGCCGTGCGCAAGATCCTCAAACTGGTCAAGGGCGACCCGCTTAAAGTCTCTGTCGGTACCGCCGTGCTGGCCCTGGTGGTCTCGCTCGACGGCGACGGCGCTACCACCTACATGATCTGCTGCGCTGCGATGCTGCCGATGTACAGCCGCCTGGGCATGAGCCCGCGGATCATGGCCGGCCTGATCATCCTGGCCGGTGGGGTGATGAACATGACCCCGTGGGGTGGCCCGACCGCCCGCGCAGCCAGTGCCCTGCACGTAGACCCGTCGGACATTTTCGTACCGATGATCCCGGCCATGCTGTTCGGCGTGCTGGCAATTCTGGCCATCGCCTACATGTACGGCAAACGTGAACGTGCCCGCCTGGGTGAACTGCACCTGCCGACTGACGACATCGACCACAGCGAAATCACCGTTTCGCAGTACCCTGACGCGCGCCGGCCCAAATTGCTGTACTTCAACGGTGCCCTGACTGCTGCCCTGATGGTCGCACTGATTGCCGGTGTGCTGCCGCTGCCGGTGCTGTTCATGATTGCCTTCAGCATCGCCATGATCGTCAACTACCCGTGCCTGCAGCAGCAAAAGGACCGCATCGCCGCCCACGCTGGCAGCGTGCTGGCCGTGACCGGGCTGATCTTCGCCGCCGGTATCTTTACTGGCATCCTGTCGGGTACCGGCATGGTAGATGCCATGTCCAAGAGCCTGCTGGCCGTCATCCCGGAAGCACTGGGCCCTTACCTGGCGGTGATCACCGCGATCGTGAGCATGCCGTTCACCTTCTTCATGTCCAACGATGCCTTCTACTACGGCGTGCTGCCGGTACTGGCCGAAGCCGCCAGCCACTACGGCATCACCCCGGTGGAAATGGCCCGTGCATCGATCGTCGGGCAACCGGTACACCTGCTTAGCCCCTTGGTGCCGTCGACCTACCTGCTGGTGGCCCTGGCCGGCATCGAGTTTGGCGATCATCAGCGCTTCACGCTCAAGTGGGCAGTGCTGGTATGCCTGTGCATAATGTTCGCCGCGCTGCTGATGGGCATTTTCCCGCTGTTCAGTAGTCTTTAATAAACACGTATTAGTCTGACGCGACGCGCCTCAACAGGGGCGCGTCGCCTTTATCGTTTGAAGGAAAACACATGGAATGGCTGACCAGCCCGGAAATCTGGGTTGCCTTTTTCACCCTTACCGCGCTTGAGATCGTCCTCGGTATCGACAACATCATCATGATCTCGATCCTGGTCAGCCGCATGCCCAAGCACATGCAGCCGCGCACCCGGATCTTCGGCCTGGCCTTGGCCATGGTCACCCGTATCATGCTGCTGCTATCGATTACCTGGGTCATGCGCCTTACCGCCGACCTGTTCGTGGTATTCGGCCAAGGCATCTCCGGACGTGACCTGATCCTGTTCTTCGGTGGCCTGTTCCTGCTGTGGAAAAGCTCGCAAGAGATCTACCACGGCCTGGAAGGCGAGGACGAAAACGCCGAAGAGCCGAAAGGTGCGGGCGGCAAGTTCTTCTACACCATCATCCAGATCGCCATCATCGACATCGTGTTCTCGCTGGACTCGGTAATTACTGCGGTGGGTATGGTTTCCCACGTACCGGTGATGATTGCCGCCATCGTCGTTGCCGTGCTGGTGATGATGTTGTGCGCCGGCGCCATCAGCGATTTCATCGACAAGCACCCGTCGCTGAAGATGCTCGCGCTGTCGTTCCTGATCGTGGTCGGTACCGTGCTGATCGCCGAAGCGTTCGACGTGCATGTGCCGAAGGGCTACGTCTACTTCGCCATGGCCTTCTCGCTGGCGGTGGAAGCCATCAACATCCGCATGCGCACCGCCGCGGCTCGCAAGGAAGGCAAAGAGCATGACCCGGTGAAACTGCGCAAGGACATTCCGGGTCAATAAGACCAGGAAGCGCAAAACACAAAGGGCCCTTCGCAGGGCCCTTTTTCATGTCTGATCGGTTTCAAACACATGACAGCCATGCGAAGCTGGCGACAGCTGCGCAAAACAACTAAAGCTTTGAGTGAGCACCGAAAATTCTTCAAACGCTCACGTTTCTTTTCTTGGCCCGCTGGGCCAGTGCAACAGGGGGCTTTCGCCATGCTGACCCTGCTCAACCTGCTCTCGGCCGTGACGCTTCTGGTCTGGGGCACCCACATCGTACGTACCGGCATTCTCCGCGTGTTCGGCTCGAACCTGCGGCGCATCATCAGCCAGAACATGGACAAGCGCCCGCTGGCGTTCATTGCCGGCATACTGGTCACGGCCATGGTACAGAGCAGTAACGCCACGGCCATGCTGGTCACGTCCTTCGTCGGCCAGGGCCTGATGGCCATGACCCCGGCCCTGGCGATCATGCTGGGTGCCGATGTGGGTACCGCGCTGATGGCCCGGGTACTCACTTTCGACCTGTCCTGGCTATCACCCTTGCTGATATTCCTGGGCGTGATCTTCTTCCTCTCGCGCAAGCAGACCCGGGCTGGCCAGCTGGGCCGTGTCGGTATCGGGCTTGGCCTGATCATTCTGGCATTGGAGCTGATCGTGCAGGCAGCTGCGCCGATCACTCACGCCCAAGGCGTGAAAGTGCTGTTTGCTTCGCTGACCGGCGACATCATGCTCGACGCCCTGGTCGGCGCCATGTTCGCCATGATTTCCTATTCCAGCCTCGCCGCCGTGCTGCTTACCGCAACACTGGCCGGTGCCGAGGTCATCAGCCTGCCAGTGGCCATCGGCCTGGTGGTCGGTGCCAACATCGGTAGCGGGTTGCTGGCCTTTATCAGCACCAGCATGCAGAACGCTGCCGGGCGCCGCGTGGCGTTGGGCAGCTTGCTCTACAAGCTGATCGGCCTGCTGCTGATCATCCCTGTGCTGCACCCCTTGGTGGAGTGGATGGACTCGCTCAGCTTCAGCCCGCAAGAGCTGGTCATCGGCTTCCATCTGCTCTACAACACCTTGCGCTGCCTGCTCATGCTGCCCACGGTCAAACTCATGGGCCGGCTGTGCAACAGCCTGCTGCCCGAGCGGGAAAACGGCAACGGCCAGATCCGCCCGCGCCACCTCGACGCCTCGGCGCTGGAAACACCCAGCCTGGCGCTTGCCAACGCTGCCCGCGAAACCCTGCGCCTGGGCGATATCGTCGACAGCCTGCTTGAAGCCATGCTGGGTGCCCTGCGCGGCACCCAGACCGCCCTGCCACAGCAGGTTCGCGCCCTGGGTGAAGATGCCGAGGCCCTTTATAGCGCCATCAAGCTCTACCTTGCGCAGATGTCGCGCGAAGACCTCAGCGAGCAGGACAACCGCCGCTGGGCCGAGATCATCGAGCTGGCCATCAACCTCAAGCTCGCCTGCGACCTCATCGAGCGCATGTTGCGCAAGGTCCAGCAGCAGAAAACCAGCCAGCGCCGGGAGTTTTCCCAGGTGGGGCTGGAAGAACTGACCGGGCTGCAAGAGCAATTGTTAGCCAACCTGCGCCTTGGCCTGTCGGTATTCCTTAGCGCCGACCCGGAAAGCGCCCGCTTGCTACTCAAGGAAAAACGCCGTTTTCGCGCCCAGGAACGGCGCCTGGCGCATGCCCACGTCAGCCGCTTGCAGCGTAAGGTGGTGCAAAGCATCGAAACCAGTTCGCTACACTTGGAGCTGATCGCCGACATGAAGCGGTTGAACTCTTTGTTCTGCAGCAGTGCCTATGTGGTACTGGGCGGCTCCGACACCGGCGGGCTGATGCTCGACAGCGTGCCGGACGAAGCCCGCCTGCCGTGAATGCCTACCTGAGGACCGAAGCTCGCCCATGCGTTGCCTGATGTTCGTTTGCCTGCTGATCTGCAGCCTGCCCTCATTGGCCCTCGACCGCTCGCGGGTTGAGGGCTACCTGCTGCCCAACGGCCTGCAGGTCATTCTGAAAAACGGCTACGAACGCGACCATGTGGCGATTCGCCTGGTGGTCGGGGTGGGCCTGGACGACTTCGATTGCGAACAGAAAGAGCTGCCGCATCTGCTTGAGCACCTGCTGTTCAGCGGCATCGACGAAACCGGCGAGGGCGGCCTGGAAGAGCGCCTGCAATCGCTCGGCGGCGAGTGGAATGCCTACACCAGCAGCGCCGACACCACGTTTGTCATCGAAGCCCCCGCACGCAACCAGCGCAAAGTGCTCGACCTGCTGCTGGCGATAATCCGCGACACCCGTATCGATGCCAAAGGCCTGGCCACTGCCAAGCGCATCATCGAGCGCGAAGATGGCGGCCACTATGGGCACCTGCAGCGCTGGCTCGACCGCCAGGATATCGGCCACCCTGCCAGTGACCAGCTGGCGACCGAGCTGGGCCTGAAATGCCCCGAGCGGTCCAATATCGACGACATGACCCTGGAGCAGGTACAAGCCTTGCGTGACCGCTGGTACGCCGCCAACAACATGACCCTGATCATGGTCGGCGGCCTCGATCGCTTGCTGCCAGCCTACCTGGAACGCACCTTTGGCGAACTGCCAGCCACCGAGCCGGAAGAGCGCCGCAACCTGGAAAGCATCACCCATCAGGCCGAGCAGCGCCGCGACCTGACCCGGGGCTGGCTGGGCGATAGCGTCAAGCTGCATTGGCTGTTCATCGAGCCGGTGCTGGACAACGACCATCAGGCCACGCTCGACCTGCTGTCGCGTTACCTGGACTGGGCGCTGTACGACCAGCTACGCCTGCGCAACGGGCTGTCCTACGGGCCATCGGTGCAGCGTGAAAGCTTTGGCGATACCGGCCTGCTCAGCCTCAATGCCGACCTGGAACGCGACGACATCGACAAGGCGGTGAAGGTGATGCAGGCGTTGTTCGAGCACCTGCGCAAGGAAGGCCTCGACCCGGACACCTTCGCCCGCGTCAAGGACGCCAGCGTTGCCAAGGAAAGCTGGAGCACCCAGGGCAACAGCGCCCTGGCCGACTACTACTGGGGGGCACTGAACGACTACACCGACGGGCGCTTTGCCAACCCGGTGCGCAAGTTGCGGCAGGTTAGCCTGGAGCAGGCCAATGAGGCGCTGAAGGCGTTGCTGAAGGAAGAGGGTTACCTGCGTATCGAGAAGCCATTGCTCGGCTATGACGAGCTGTACGGGCTGGCCGCTCTGGTGGTGGGGCTGATATTGGCGGCCGGGTTGCTGCGCTGGCGGCGGCATGGCCCGCAACGGCCGAGTGGTGCTACACGACAGCGGTAGATCAGCGGTATCCTTTTGCCAGTACCGGCCTCTTCGCGGGCACGCCCGCTCCCACAGTGACCGCGTTATCGCTGAACCCTGTGGGAGCGGGCATGCCCGCGAAAGGGCCGGCACAGCCACCTCATCCTTTTTGTTGTAGCCCCTAATGCCCCAAATACCCCGCATAGTCCTGCGCATCATCGAACTGCTCAAACGCTACCCCGGCATCATCGCGCTCTGTGGTTTCCTCTCTGGTATCGGCAGTTTCATCCTGGTCGACCGCCAGGCCGGCCTGGCCAGCTGGGTAGCTGTGCTCATGCTGGTCAGCTGGGTCTGGCTGATGCTGGAGAACACCCTGACCGGCCTCTTCGCCCGCACCTTCAATCGCGAAATCCCGCAGCCGCTGCTGCGCTACGCGACGCAGATGATCCACCAGGAAACGCTGTTCTTCGTGCTGCCGTTCTTCTTCATCACCACCACCTGGAACAGCGGCCAGCTGGTGTTTACCGGTTTGCTCGGCGCCGCAGGCCTGATTTCGATCACCGACCCGCTTTATTACAAGTGGCTGGCGCCTCGGCGCTGGCTGTTCCTGGCGCTGCATACCCTGACATTGTTTGCCGCCCTGCTGACCGCGCTGCCGATCATCCTGCACCTGACCACCGCGCAAAGCTTCAAGCTGGCGCTGATCGCCGCCATGGCCCTGTCGTTCCCCAGCCTGGCCAGCAGCTTCCCGATCAACACCTGGCGGCGCGGCGTCGCCCTGGTGCTGGTTACCCTCTCGGTGGGTGCCGGGGGCTGGCTGCTGCGTTCCTGGGTGCCGCCGGCCACCCTGTGGATGACCGAGGTGGCGGTGAGCACCGAAGTGCTGAATCGCCAACCCGGCGATTCGCTGGACGAAATTGCCGCCAGCCGCATTCGCAGCAGCGGCCTGTATGCCTACACCGCCATCAACGCACCGCGCGGCCTGAACGAGCGGATTTACCACGTGTGGCAAAAAGACGGCAAAGAGGTCGACCGCATTGCCCTGGACATCCACGGCGGGCGCAAGGAGGGCTACCGGGCCTGGACCCACAAGCAGAACTTCCCGCCAAACCCGGTGGGCAAATGGCAGGTGCGGGTGCTGACCGAGGATGGCCAGGTAATTGGCGTGCTGCGCTTCAAGGTGGTCGATGACGCACCGGCACAGTGATTGAAAGGGGGCCGCTTTGCGGCCTCCAAACCCAACAGACAGCACATAATCACCAAACAGCCCATGCCTGCTGCGCTATGATCAGCCCCTAAGCCTTAGCGCCGAGTCAGTAGCATGGAGCCAATGACCACCCCCAGTGCCACCCTGGACACCAGCAGCCAGCCGGCCTGCCTGCGCATAACCGGTGACTGGACCCTGACGCACTACGCCAGCCTCAAGCGCGAGAGCGAACGCCTGCGAGCGCAGTCCACCACCGACACCGTCGCCGACCTCAGCCAGTTGGGCCGCCTGGACACTGCGGGCGCCTCGTTGCTGGCCGAACTGCTGGGTTCCGAGCGCCTGTCCCACTGCACCCAAGACCTGCCCGAAGCCAGCCGTGCGCTGCTCAAGAACGTTTACTGTTCGGTGCAGGACTACTGCATCCCGGTCAAGGAACCCGAGCGCAACGTGCTGATGTTGCTGCTGGAACGCATCGGCCGCGCCGTCGGCACGCTGTGGCAGGACAGCATGCAATTGCTAGGCTTTGTCGGCGTGATCCTCGAAACCTTGCTGCGTCGTGCCCTGCAACCACACCGCTGGCGCATTACCCCGGTTGTGGCCCACATCGAGCAGACCGGCCTGGACGCGGCCCCTATCGTCGCCTTGCTGACCTTCCTGGTGGGTGCGGTGGTGGCCTTTCTCGGCGCCACGGTGCTGGCCGACTTCGGTGCAACGGTCTTCACGGTCGACCTGGTGGCATTCTCGTTCCTGCGCGAATTCGCTGTGCTGCTCACCGCCATCCTCATGGCCGGCCGCACCGCCAGCGCGTTCACCGCGCAGATCGGCTCGATGAAGGCCAACGAGGAAATCGACGCCATCCGCACCCTGGGCCTGAACCCGATGGAACTGCTGGTGGTTCCACGGGTACTTGCACTGCTGATCTCACTGCCACTGCTCACCTTCGTCGCGATGATTTGCGGCATTGTCGGTGGCGCAGTGGTATGCGCCCTGACGCTGGATATCTCACCGGCCATGTTCCTGTCACTGCTGCAAAGCGACATCGGCGTGCAGCACTTCCTGGTGGGCCTGGCCAAGGCGCCGTTCTTCGCCTTCCTTATCGCCGCCATCGGCTGCCTGGAAGGCTTCAAGGTCAGTGGCAGCGCCGAGTCGGTAGGCGCGCATACAACATCGGCAGTGGTGCAGTCGATTTTCGTGGTCATCGTGCTGGACGCGGTGGCTGCCCTGTTCTTCATGGAGATGGGCTGGTGAGTGGCCAGGAAACCGTTATCGAGGCGCGCGGCATCTGCAACCGCTTCGGCCGCCAGGTGGTGCATGAAAACCTCGACCTGGACCTGTACCGCGGCGAAATCCTCGCCGTGGTAGGTGGTTCGGGCAGCGGCAAGTCGGTGCTGCTGCGCAGCATCATTGGCCTGCGCCGGCCCAACGAAGGGCAGATCAAGGTGTTTGGCCAGGACCTCGCGGGCCTGCGTGAAGAGCAGCGTTCCCTGGTCGAGCGGCGCTTTGGCGTGTTGTTCCAGAAGGGCGCGCTGTTCTCTTCGCTGACCGTTACCGAGAACGTGGCCTTGCCGCTGATCGAGCACGCCGGGCTGTCCCGCGCCGACGCCGAACACCTGGCCGGCGTGAAGCTGGCCCTGGCCGGGCTGCCGATATCCGCCGCCGACAAGTACCCGTCTTCGTTGTCGGGGGGCATGATCAAACGTGCCGCGCTGGCCCGGGCCCTGGCACTGGACCCTGACATCCTGTTCCTCGATGAACCCACCGCAGGCCTGGACCCGATCGGCGCTGCCGCGTTCGACCAGCTGATCCTTACCCTGCGCGATGCCCTTGGCCTGTCGGTGTTTCTCATCACCCACGACCTCGACACCCTGTACACCATCACCGACCGCATCGCGGTGCTGTCACAAAAGAAGGTTTTGGTGGCCGGCCCGCTGGCTGAAGTCGAGCAGACCAACGACGCCTGGATTCAAGAATACTTTCATGGCCCCCGCGGGCGTGCAGCCGAGCAGGCCGCCACCCGTGCCGGGCAGGAGCGCTGAGCAATGGAAACCCGAGCCCATCACGTACTAATCGGCCTGGTCACCGTCCTGGTGGTAGCCGGCGCCATGTTGTTTGGCCTGTGGCTGACCAAGTCCAGTGTCGACGACGCGTTCAAGGACTACGAAGTGGTGTTCAACGAGGCCGTTTCCGGCCTGTCCCGTGGCAGCCCGGTGCAGTACAACGGCATCAAGGTGGGCGATGTGTCCACCTTGCGCCTGGACCCGAAAGACCCGCGACGGGTACTGGCCCGCGTTCGCCTGAGCGGCGATACCCCGGTGAAGGAAGACACCCAGGCCAAGCTGACCCTGGCCGGCGTGACCGGCAACGCGTTCATCCAGCTCAGCGGCGGCACGCCACAGAGCCCCGAGCTGAAGGGCAAGGACGGCAAGCTGCCGGTCATCATCGCCTCGCCGTCACCCATCTCGCGCCTGCTCAATGACAGCAGCGACCTGGTCACCAACATCAACATGCTGTTGCACAATGCCAACCAGATGTTCTCCGAAGACAATATCGGCCACCTCAGCAGCACCTTGGCCAACCTCGACAAGACCACCGGCGCCTTCGCCGGCCAACACGGCAGCATCGCCGAGGCCATCGAGCAACTGGTGCAGGTAGGCAAGCAGGCCAGCGCCACCCTGGCCGAAACCCAAACGCTGATGCGCAATGCCAACGGCCTGCTGGGCAGCGAAGGCAAACAGGCGATCGGCAGCGCCGAGCAGGCCATGCAGTCGCTGGCCGAAAGCACTGCCACCATCAACAATCTGCTGAAAAACAACAGCGAGGCCATCGGCGACGGCGCCCAGGGCCTGAATCAGCTCACACCTGCCATTCGCGAACTGCGCGAAACCCTTAACGCACTTAAAGGTATTTCCCGGCAACTGGAGGCCGACCCCAGCGGCTACCTGCTCGGCCGCGACAACAACAAGGAGTTCCAGCCATGAAACCGTCGCTGCGCCTGCTGGCCCTGGCGGCCGCCCTGAGCCTGGCCAGTGCCTGCTCGATCCTGCCCAAGAGCGAACCCGTCGACCTCTATCGCTTGCCGGTTAACCAGCCCAGCCGCATGGCAGCGCCGCTGGACTGGTCATTGCGGCTGAACAAGCCGCTGGCCAGTGAAGTGCTGGCCGGCCCGCGCATTGCCGTGATTCCACAGGGCGATGTGGTCAGCAGCTACAAAGGTGCGCGCTGGAGCGATGCGGCCCCGGTGCTGCTGCGCAACCGCCTGCTCGATGGTTTCCAGCGTGATGGCCAGGTACAGCGCCTGAGCGCCGACGACAGCAACCTGCAGGCCGACTACGAGCTGGCAGGCGAGCTGCAGGCATTCCAGAGTGAGTACCGCCCGGGCGGCGCGGTGGAGGTGGTGATTCGCTATGACGCTCGGCTGGTTCAGGGCCGCAACCAGCGCATCCTCGCCAGCAAGCGTTTCGAGATCCGCCAGCCGCTGGCCGACAAGCAGGTGTCAGCGGTGGTCGCCGGTTTCGGCCAGGCCAGCGACCAGCTGGTGGGGCAAGTTGTGACCTGGACCGTCGACCAGGCCAGCCAGGCACAACGCAAGGTTCAGGCGAAGAACCAGTAGCAGACGAAGATCGCAGCGACCACGCCTGAGAACTCGGCCAGCAGTGCGCAACCGACCGCGTGGCGCACGCGCTGGATACCCACCGCGCCAAAGTACACGGCCAGCACGTAGAAGGTCGTTTCAGTACTGCCCTGGATGGTCGCCGCTACCAGGGCCGGGAAGCTGTCTACACCCTGCGTCTGCATGGTCTCGATCAGCATGGCCCGCGCCGCGCTGCCAGAGAACGGCTTGACCAGTGCTGTGGGCAGGCCCTCGACGAAGCGGGTGTCCAGGCCCAGCCAGTTCACCGCATGGCGGATACCGTCCAGGGCCAGCTCCAGGGCGCCTGAAGCACGCAGTACACCCACCGCCACCAGCATCGCCACCAGGTAGGGCAGCAGGTTCTTGGCCACATCGAAGCCTTCCTTGGCCCCTTCGACAAAGGCTTCATACACCTTCACCCGCTTCAGGGCGCCAATCACCAGGAACAGCATGATCACGCCAAACAGTGTGAGGTTGCCCAGGATCGACGACAGGCTGGCCAGCGCGGCGGCCGACAGGGTGCCGAGAAACGCCATGAAGCCTCCCAGCAGCAACGCGCCGGGAATGAAGTAGGCGAGCACCACCGGGTCCCACAGACGCAGGCGCTGCATCACCGCCACCGACAGCAGGCCGACCAGGGTCGAGACACTGGTGGCCAGCAGGATGGGCAGGAACACCATGGTCGGGTCTGGCGCGCCTTGCTGGGCCCGGTACATGAAGATGGTCACCGGCAGCAGCGTCAGCGACGAGGCGTTGAGCACCAGAAACAGGATCTGCGCGTTGCTGGCTGTGGTGCTGCTGGGGTTGAGCTCCTGCAGCGAGCGCATGGCCTTCAGGCCAATCGGGGTGGCGGCGTTGTCCAGCCCCAGGCCGTTGGCCGCGAAGTTCATGGTGATCAGGCCCAGGGCAGGGTGGCCGGGCGGCACTTCCGGCATCAGGCGAGCGAACAGCGGGCCCAGCACCTTGGCCAGCCATTCGACGATACCGGCCTTTTCGGCGATCTTGAGAAAGCCCAGCCACAGGGTCAGTGTGCCGAACAGCAGCACCATCACCTCGACCGACAGCTTGGCCATGGCGAAGATGCTTTCGACCATTGCCGCGAAGATCCCGGCATTACCACCCACCAGCCATTGGGCCAGGGCGGACACTGCCGCCACCAGGAAAAAGCCAAGCCAAAGGCCGTTGAGCATCCGCGTATTCCCCCTGAAAAATGCCCGAATGATAGCGGAAGTTGCTTGTACCGGGGCCTGCGATCCAGACAGACAACAAAAAGCCCCGACAAGTCGGGGCTTTTTGTCACAGCTATCAGGCTTAGCGCTTGGCGGCCTCGCCAACCACTGCGGCTTCCTGCTTGTCGGCCATCAGCGAGGCGTAGTACTTCTCGCCCTTGGCGGCGTCGTACATGCCTTCCCAACGCGCGATGACCAGTGCTGCCAGGGCGTTGCCTACAACGTTCAGCGCGGTACGGGCCATGTCCATGATGCGGTCGACACCGGCGATGAAGGCCAGGCCTTCCAGCGGGATACCCACGCTGCCCAGGGTGGCCAGCAGCACCACGAACGATACGCCCGGCACACCAGCGATGCCTTTGGAGGTGACCATCAGGGTCAGCACCAGCAGCAGCTGCTGGCTCCACGACAGGTCGATACCGTAGAGCTGGGCGATGAAGATGGCCGCGATGCTCTGGTACAGGGTCGAACCGTCGAGGTTGAAGGAGTAACCGGTCGGTACCACGAACGAACAGATCGACTTCGGCGCGCCGTACTTCTCCATCTTCTCGATCACGCGCGGCAGCACGGTTTCGGAGCTGGAGGTGGAGTAGGCCAGAATCAGCTCATCTTTCATGATGCGCATGATCTTGATCACCGAGAAGCCGAACACGCGGGCAACCAGGCCCAGCACCATGAAGGCGAAGAAGGCGATGGCGAAGTACACCAGCAGTACCAGCTTGGCCAGCGGCAGCAGCGAGCTGAAGCCGAAGTTGGCCACGGTCACGGCGATCAGGGCGAACACGCCGATCGGGGCGTAGTTCATGATCATGTGGGTGACCTTGAACATGGTTTCCGATACGGCCTGGAAGGTGCGTACCAACGGGTCGCGCAGCTCGGCCTGCAGGCTCGACAGGCCCAGGCCGAACATGACCGAGAAGAAGATGATCGGCAGCATTTCGCCACGCATCAGCGCTGCGAAGATGTTCGACGGGATCAGGTTCAGCAAGGTCTCGATGAACGCGTGCTCATGCTGTACCTCGGCCGCAGTGGCCTGGTACTTGGAGATGTCCACGGTACCCAGGGTGCTCATGTCGATGCCGGCGCCCGGGTGGAACAGGTTGGCCAACACCAGGCCCACGACGATGGCGATGGTGGTCACCACTTCGAAGTAGATGATGGTCTTCAGGCCGATGCTGCCCAGTTTCTTCGCATCGCCAACCCCGGCGATACCCACGATCAACGACGAAATCACGATCGGGACGACGATCATCTTGATCAGGCGAATGAAGATGTCACCGGCGGGCTGGAGGACGTTGCTGATCCACCATGCCTTTTCTGCACTGAAATGATTCAGTAGCGCGCCGATTGCAACGCCCAGGACCAGACCGATGACGATCTGCCAGGCGAGGCTCAGTTTTGCCTTCTTCATGTCTTTACCCTTTGTTCTAGTGGTCATGGCACCCGACGAAAACACGCGTAACAGAGCCATCGGCAAGGCCTCTGGCTTCAAGCGCACCCGTCTGGCGACTTCATGTAAGGACACCGCAGGCGAGCGACAGGGCGCTCTGACCAGCGAAAAAGGCGGCAACTATTGCGATGGGAAAGGGGGAAATCTAATGCCGGAAGCGCATGCCCCATGCCGATCATGCATAATGTTTCATGCTAAAACAGGGGGTTCGCAAGTGCTTGATTTATAACGTTCGGAATCCCGAACAAGACCAAACCGCCATATTTCGGCAGATTTGACGGTACACAAAGGGCATGAAAGATGGCTTGTTCGACAATCCGAATGGCCGAAATGCCACTTGAAGAAGGACCTGCAAGGCCGAAAAAAATTTGATGTACGGTCGAGACAAAATGTGTCTCAGGGATGAAATCGCGCAAGGAAGAGGGCGATTCCTACATGGCTCCTCGGAAGTCAGGTCTGGTCAGGTATCCCTGTGACACCGCCGACCTGATACTTCCGATTCCGCCTTTCCTGACCCGGCCCATCGCTGGAGGCACTCCCTGTACCCCTAGGCCACTCCGATCCTGCAACAATCAGAACAGCCCGGCCCCTTGGTCATGTGCTGCCCCTCCTCGGGGCGGCGCATCATAGAAGGCTGAAATATAGAAAGGTTCAGCTTCTATTACGTGACAGTCGGTGACCTTTCATCCGTACCGGCAATAAATGCTCAGTACCAGTTCGGGTCACGCTTTAGCTGCTCCTGCAGCATTGCCTTCATGCCGTCGTCAGGGTCGCCCAGCCAGCGATATTGCGCATGGCGTGTAGGCGACTTGTCGCTCGGCAAGCCTTCGGGTACCTCCACGAGCATCCCGTAGGCATCCTCCTTGTCCCAGCTGAACGCAACGATCAGCCGCTTGTATGTGCAGTTGTCCTGCGCCTCGCACAACGGGCCGACCAGGTACTTGTCGCCATCTTCGGTAGTGGCGGACATCTGCTGCTGGGCACTGCCGGTCAGATTGACCACCCAATCGGGCAGGCGTTCCTCGCCTTTGATCGTGTCCTGCCAGGTTTCCCGGTATTCCGGGTCCGAGCCGAGCAACTGGTCGACCCGGACCTGGCCGTCATTGGCCGCCATCGCCGCCGCACTGCCACCCAGCAACAGGGCGGCAACCAGGGCTGTACAAAGCTTCCTGCCCATCTTCAACCTCGTCCACGTCCAAAGAAGAAGGAGGCTACGAACAACACCAGGAAGACAATGAACAGGATCTTCGCGATACCCGTCGCAGCGCCCGCGATACCACCGAAGCCCAGTACGGCAGCGACAATGGCGATGATGAGGAAAGTGATAGCCCAGCTCAGCATGGTGGTTCTCCTTTCTTTTTCAGAATCGGTGCGGCCGGCAGGTCAGAAGACCCAACGGTCCTGGGGTACGACATTTTCCAAGGTGGCCGGTGAGGCAGAGGCCTGGCCGGCAGGCAATGGGTCAGCTGCCTTGACCAGGGTATTGGCACGGGTTGCCTGAATCTGCGTCAACAGCGCAGTCTGCGCGGCCACTTGCTCAGCCAAGCGCGCGGTCTGCCAGCTGTAATAGAAGAGGCCAGCGGCCAAGGTCAGCAGCAGCGCCATGCCGACAGACAACATCTGGCGCAGGGGCAGTGCGGCGTTCTGCGAGCGGTTGACGGATTGGCGGTTCATGCCGGCTCCTCCTGCTGTAATTGTTGTTCAAACCTGAACAGGTAATTGCAGCCTGCATGCCAGCCTTTTGATTTTAAAAAATACCTTTAAAATCAATGACTTAGTATTTAAATAATCGTTCGACAGGGACGTATCCTGCACGATGCCGCCTGTGTGGTCGTGCGAATTGCACGATCGGCCCTGGAAGTCAGCATCACGGGCGGAGCAAAGCGGGAGGCCGTTTTTTGTAGGCAAAAGCACAAACCTCCGCAACCAATGTGCCATCCCGTGCCTCTAAGCAAATCATCGGGTTAACGCAGCTTCCAGGCGCCAATTGGCCATTGGCTAGCATGCAGAGGACAGAATCCTTCAGAATCGACCATGCAACTTGCCCGATTTTTCCCACACTAAACGAAGATCTATCCCTAAGGAGCGCAGGAAATGGAATCAGCCCAGGACAACCAAGGCCGCATTCTGCTGGTGGATGACGAGTCCGCGATCCTGCGCACCTTCCGCTACTGCCTGGAAGACGAAGGCTACAGCGTGGCCACAGCCAACAGCGCCGCCCAGGCCGAAACGCTGTTGCAGCGCCAGGTGTTCGACCTTTGCTTCCTGGATTTGCGCCTGGGCGAGGACAACGGCCTGGACGTACTGGCGCAGATGCGCATCCAGGCACCCTGGATGCGCGTGGTGATCGTGACCGCGCACTCGGCAATCGATACAGCGGTGGATGCCATCCAGGCCGGCGCCGCCGACTACCTGGTCAAGCCATGCAGCCCCGATCAGTTGCGCCTGGCCACCGCCAAGCAACTGGAAGTGCGCCAGCTTTCAGCACGCCTGGAGGCCCTGGAAGGCGAAATGCGCAAACCCAAGGACGGCCTGGACTCGCACAGCCCGGCCATGATGGCGGTGCTGGAAACTGCCCGCCAGGTCGCCACCACCGACGCCAACATCCTCATTCTTGGCGAGTCCGGTACGGGTAAAGGCGAGTTGGCCCGGGCCATCCATGGCTGGAGCAAACGTGCCCGCAAAGCCTGCGTGACCATCAACTGCCCGTCGCTGAACGCCGAGCTGATGGAAAGCGAACTGTTCGGCCACACCCGCGGCGCCTTTACCGGTGCCAGCGAAAGCACGTTGGGGCGGGTCAGCCAGGCTGATGGGGGTACGCTGTTCCTCGACGAGATCGGCGACTTCCCGCTGACTCTGCAGCCCAAGTTGCTGCGGTTCATTCAGGACAAGGAATACGAGCGCGTGGGCGACCCCGTGACACGGCGTGCAGATGTACGCATCCTGGCCGCCACCAACCTCAACCTCGAAGAGATGGTGCGCGAAAGCCGCTTCCGCGAAGACCTGCTATACCGCCTGAACGTCATCACCCTGCATCTGCCGCCCCTGCGCGAGCGCAGTGAAGACATCCTGACCCTGGCCGACCGCTTCCTTGCCCGCTTCGTCAAGGAATACTCCCGCCCCGCCCGGGGCTTCAGCGACGAAGCGCGCACCGCCCTGCTCAACTACCGCTGGCCCGGCAACATTCGCGAACTGCGTAACGTGGTAGAGCGGGCCAGTATCATCTGCCCGCAGGAGCGCGTGGAAATCAGCCACCTCGGGATGGGCGAACAGCCGGCTGGCAACGCCCCGCGCGTGGGTGCCGCGCTGAGCCTGGACGAGCTGGAGCGCGCCCACATCGGCGCGGTGCTGGCTGCCAGCGACACCCTCGACCAGGCCGCCAAAACCTTGGGCATCGACGCCTCCACCCTGTACCGCAAGCGCAAGCAGTACAACCTATGAAGTGGCCGCCCATGAAGCTGCGCACGCGGCTTTTCCTGAGTATCTCGGCACTGGTCACGGTGGCCTTGCTCGGGCTGCTGCTGGGCCTGGTCAGCGTGCTGCAGATGGCAACCGTGCAACAGCAGCTGGTGCGTGACACCACCCACGCCCTGGAAGTGGGGCTGAAGTTGCGGCAGAACCTTGGCGAACAGTTGACCCTGATCCTTGATGAAGGCACAGCCCCGGAAAACCTGCGGCTGCTGCAAGAAAACTTCCAGGCCTTGCTGAACCAGGGCCTGGAGCAAGGCGGAGAGCGCACCGGCTTCAGCAAGGCCGGCAGTAACTATCAGGCGTTCCTGCAAGCCTACCGTGACAGCCCCGCGCCCGCGCGTAGCATGGGTGTCGACCAACCCTTGGGGGCCGCCTTCAACCAGGTGCGTACCGACCTGATCGATTCCCACAAGCAGGCGCTGGACCTCATCACCCGCAGCGAGGAATACAGCCGTGACCGCGCCCTGCTGGTCAGCGGCGTGCTTGGCCTGATGGGCCTGGTAGTGCTGGTGCTGGGCTTCATTACTGCACACAACATCGCCCGACGCTTTGGCCAACCGATCGAAGCCTTGGCCAAAGCAGCCGACCAGCTGGGCAAGGGCAACTTTGACGTCACCCTGCCAGTCACCCAGGCCACCGAGCTGAACCAGCTGACCCGCCGCTTTGGCCTCATGGCCGATGCCTTGCGCAAGCACCAGGCCACCAACGTCGACGAACTGCTGGCCGGGCAGCAGCGCCTGCAGGCCGTGCTCGACAGCATCGACGATGGCCTGTTGATCATCGACCGCCAGGGTCGCCTGGAACACCTCAACCCGGTAGCGCAGCGCCAGCTCGGCTGGAATGATAGCCGCGTGGGCAGCAGCCTTGCCGAAGCCCTGCGGCGGCCGGAGCTGGAGCAGCAGCTGCGTCAGGTGCTGCGCGGTGGCAATCTGGACCGCCCGCCGGAAGACCTGACCATGGAGGTGGATGAAGAAACGCGCCTGCTGACTTACAGCCTGACCCCGGTGAGCCACCCGCAAGGGCCGATCCTTGGCGCGGTGATGGTGCTGCACGATGTGACCGAGCAACGGGCCTTCGAACGCGTGCGCAGTGAGTTCGTGCTACGCGCGTCCCACGAACTGCGCACCCCGGTAACCGGCATGCACATGGCCTTCGGGCTGTTGCGCGAGCGGGTCAAGTTTCCGCCTGAGGCACGCGAAAATGACTTGCTGGAAACCATCGGCGAAGAAATGCAGCGGCTTACCCAGCTGATCAACGACCTGCTCAACTTCTCTCGTTACCAGAGCGGGCTGCAGAAACTCGACCTGGCACCCTGTGCCGTCGACGAATTGCTGGAGCGCGCACAACTGCGTTTTGCCGAACAAGCGGCAAACAAGCAGGTTGAACTGGTCAAGGCACTTGAACCACCGCTCCCACGTATTCAGGCCGACGTTGCGCAACTTGATCGGGTGCTGGACAACCTGCTGCACAACGCCATCCGCCATACCGCCAACGGCGGGCGTATCCGCCTGCATGCGCGGCGGCATGCGGAGCGGGTGATCATCAGCGTCGAGGACACAGGCGAAGGGATTGCCTATGGGCAGCAGGGGCGCATTTTCGAGCCGTTTGTGCAGGTAGGGCGCAAGAAGGGCGGTGCAGGGCTAGGATTGGCGCTGTGCAAGGAAATCGTGCAGCTGCATGGCGGGCGCATGGGCGTGTTTTCCCGGCCGGGGCAGGGGACACAGTTCTACATGGCGCTGCCAGTTTGAGTATCGCCTGTACAGGCCTCATCGCCGGGGCAGGATCACTCAGTGCTCCACCCGCCGCGGCAGCTGCCCCCGGGTTACCAGCTCGGCAAACTGCCGGGCGTTTAGCGGTCGGGCAAACAGCCAGCCCTGGCCGTAATTGACCCCTTCACTGTTCAGCAATACCGCTTGGTCCTCGCATTCGATGCCTTCGGCAATCACCCGCAGGTGCAGGTCATGCGCCATGCGGATGATGTGCGGGGCAACGCCGCTGCTGGCGGCATCGTGGCCCAGCGCATCAATGAAGGCCTTGTCGATCTTCAGGCAGTCCACCGGCAGGGTTTGCAGATAGGCCAGGCTGCAATAGCCGGTACCGAAGTCGTCGATCAGCACCTGATGCCCCACGGCGCGTAGCGCCTGCAGGTTGTCACGAGCCACCACCACGTCGATCAAACCGCGCTCGGTCACCTCGAACGCAATCTGGCTAGCGGCCACCCGGTGCAGGGCCAGCAGGCGTGCCGCCACCCGGCCAATACGCGGCACCATCACATCGCAGGCGGCCAGGTTCACCGATATGTACAGTTTGGGGTGCGAGCGCAGCAGCTGCCCCAGCTGTTCAAGGACGCGCTGCAGGACAAAGTCCGTGATCTGGCGTATCTGCCCGGTGTTTTCCGCCAACGGGATAAACAGGTCCGGGCTGGTCAGCGTGCCATCCGGGCGGCGCCAGCGCACCAGGGCCTCGGCGCCTACACAGCGCCGTGTGTCGAGCTCGAAGATCGGCTGGTAGAGCACCTGCAGCTCTCCACGGCGCAAGGCATTCTGCAACTCCGAGCTCATCGACCGCCGTTGCAGGATCAACTGCAGCACCAGCCAGCCGATGCAGCAGGCAGCCAACACGCTGCCAGGGAACAGCAGCCAGAGCATGCCATTCATTCTCAACGGAAGGCTGGCCCGTGGGGCAATCAGCACCAGTTGGTAATCCGGCGACTTGGTGGGCATGCGGTAGATCAGCCGGTCACTGAGTTCGAGCAACGACTTGTGGCTGATCGACCAGGCCGAGGGCGGCGGCCACACCTGTGGCGGGCCGAGCACGGGTATGGCCCGGGCACCGTTGTCCAGCACCACCACCAGGCTGCCGCCCGGTGGCAGGTCGACCACGTCGGTCAGGTGCCCACGCGAGGTGGAGACCACGAACTTGCCCCGGCCCAGCATCAACGCAGCCAGGTTCTCGTTCGGCTCGGTCGTGGTGTTCAACCAGTAGCTGTAGGTCGGCCCCTGGATGTCGGGTGCCCGCAAAGGCTCGAATGCCCGCTCATCGCCACGGTTGGAGCAGGCGACGTCACCATCCACATAGGCCGCTTCATAAATGAACCGCGAACTCAGGCCAACCTGCTGCAACGCCGCCAACATCGCCGGGCTGCAGCCGCGCAAGGGCTGGGCCTGCAGCAGGTCGACCCCTTCGCGCAACTGGCCGAATACCTGCTCGAGGCGGTCGAGAAAACGCTCGCCCTGGGCGTTCATCTGTTCGCTCTCGCTTTGCTTCATCTGCTGCAGGGCAATGCCGATGCTGGCAGTAAGCAAAAGTGCTGCGCTGGCCAATGCTGCCAAGGTGGCCAGCATCCAGGGACGGTAAAAAAATTGGCGCAGCGTAGAAATGAGAGCTGACATCGAAGGCATCCAGTTGATTACCAAGGTATAGCAACTGGATCAAAAATCATCCTCGCCGTTTAGCGCCTCGCTGCAGGCTCAACGCATCCGGTTGAGCACCTGCAGCATCGCCGCCGTCTGCGCATCGGGCATGCCGTCGAAACGCTGCGGACGGAAGCGCATCTGGAACGCAGCAATCACGTGGCGGGTGGCGACATCCAGCACCCCGGTCTGCTCGACTTGATAGCCAAACCGCGCCAGTTCCTGCTGGTACCAGCCAACGCTTGGCGGGTTGACGCTGAAGTAGGCCTGTTGGCGTGCCACGGCATTGGCATCGGGCCAGATACCCAGCCCGGCATCGGCCAGGCGCTTCCACGGGAACAGCGGGCCCGGGTCCAGCTTGCGTGATGGTGCGATATCACTGTGGCCAATGATGTGCCGAGGCTCGATGTTGTTACGTTTGACGATGTCCTTGAGCAGCGCGATCAGCGACTGGACCTGCGCTTCGCTATAAGGGTGCCAGACCCGGCCATTCGGCGTGTCGGTGAAGCCCGGGTTGACGATCTCGATCCCGATGGACGACGAGTTCAGCCAGGTGCGCCCCTGCCACTGGCTGTCGCCGGCATGCCAGGCACGACGGTTTTCATCCACCAGTTGATACACCGTGGCCGGGCCGTCGCCGATCAGGTAGTGGCTGCTGACCTCACCCTGGGTAAGCAACGCCAGGGAACGCTCCAGGGATGCATTGGTGTAATGCAGTACAACGAACTGGATGCGGTTGTCCTGGTTGGCCGAGGGGTGGCTGCGGTCGATGCGCAACCCCGTCGAACATCCGGCAACAGACAACAGCAAAAAGGAAATCAGTGTTTTTTTAAGCGTGGAAAGCACGTCAGTGGCCTCAGCGAATCAGCGCTACAGTATAACGTGCTCCCCATGGCCGCGCTTACCGTGGGTCAGTGTCAGCAAACGCTAGCTCTGCTCGACGCGGTTACGTCCCAGCTCCTTGGCCCGGTACAGCGCCGCATCGGCGCGTTTGAGCACCTGGTCGCCACGCTCGCCAGAGCGAAACGCCCCCAGGCCGATAGAGGTGGTGATCACCACCCGCTCACCCTTGAAGTGGAACGGGCAGGCCTCCACGGTGGCGCGCAGTACTTCCGCCACTTGGGCCGCTGCCGCGGGTGACGTCTGCGGCAGCAACAGGACAAACTCCTCGCCCCCGAAACGGGCAATGAAGTCACGACCACGCAGGCGTTTGCGTAGCTGGTCAGCAACAATCTTGAGTACCTTGTCCCCGGCCAGGTGCCCATAGCTATCGTTTATGCGCTTGAAGTGGTCCAGGTCGAGAATCGCCATGGCCAGATGGCCGCCGGCCTCTTGCCATTCGAGTATTTCGCGCTCTACCCGCTCGCTCCAGGCCGCACGATTGGGCAAGCCGGTGAGCGGGTCGAGCAGGGCTTTCTGCCGTTGCTCTTCCAAGTGCTCACGGTAGCCGAGCGCTTCATGCTCCATGTTCGCCACCCGCTCCGACAAGCCTTGCAGGCGGCCTGCCAGCTCCTGCTCGCGGCGATCACGCTCAAGCTTGTGCTCGTCCATGGTGACCAACAGGCCTTCCAGCCGGTTTTCCAGGATGTGCTTGAGGCTGTCCACATCGGCGGCGCCTTGCACGCTGCTTTGCAAGCCGTCGACGTGCTCGCGCAGCTGGGTATCCAGTTCACGGGCAGCGCTGCTGTTGTCGGCATGGCCGGCGCTGGCCTCCTGCAGGTGGCTCTGGAAGCCTTCCAGGCGTTCGTTGAGCTGTTGCAGGTAGGTTTCGAATTCGTGCTGGCCGCTGTCGGTTATTGCCAGCATCAGCACAGCCAGGTCATCCAGCACCGGGATCAGCTCGTACCAGTTCAGGCCACGGGCAACCCGTTCGCGCATTTCCAGCGCCTGGGCCTTGTGCCGCTCGGGCAGGCTGAGGTCGTCAAGCAGCCCGATCAGGGTCTGCTCGATGTGCGCGGCAACCTGGCTGTAGGGGGGTTCGACGGCATAGGGCAGGGCATAAGGGCCGTCTTCGCCGAACGTCTCGTCGAGCGTGGGTACCGATTGTGCTGCTGCCACGGGTTCGCTGGCGGTCGCGTCGGGCTCCGGCACGTTTTCCTGCAGCGGTTGCTGGGCGGCGGGTGTTTCAGCCGTTTCGATCAGCGCTGGGCCCTGTAGCTCCGGCTCGGGTTCGGCCACTACGCTCGCTTCGGCGACAGGAGCCGGCAATGGTTGCAGCGCATCCACATCGTCGGGCAGCGGGGCTTCGAGAGGGTGCTGCGCAACCTGAGGCGGCGCTTCGGCAGCAGGCACTGCCACCGGCTCAGGTACTGGCTCGCCTTGCGGGTCATCCTCGCGGCTACCGAACAAGCGCTGCAAGAAACCAGGCCGGGCTTCATCCTCCGGCTTACCAAGCGCCGACAGGGCACGGCCCTGCAAGCCACTCAACTCGCCCAGCAGCGGCGGCAGATCGCGGGACTGGGCAACGCCACCTTCGAGCTTCTTCGCCAGTTTTTTCAGCGGACGCGAGATATCGCTGGGCAGCGACAGGCCTTGCAATTGGCCAACCAGCGCGGCGAGCGCATCACTGACCTGGTTCATGCGGGTTTCACGGCGCTGTTCGGAGTCCAGCACCGCCTTTTCAAGGCGCGGGATCAAACCGGCGAGGCCGGCGTCCATGTTGTCACTGCGGATGACTTCGCGCATTTCCTTCATGCACGCGTCCACCACCTTGTCACTGCCTTCTGCAGCCAGGCTGCTGCGCACCAGGCCACGACGAAGCAGGTCGAGACGGGCGTCCCACCGGCGTTCGAGCTTTTCTTGCTGCTCGATGCTTTTAAGGTATTTTTCTTTCCAGCGCTCAGCGTCTTCAGTCATGCCCGGGTCCGCAAACGGTGATGGCAATTAGCTCAAGACCGGCAGCGTATCCACAGTCAATGCATCAGGCAATCGAATCTCGACTGCAACGGGAAGGTGGTCGGAAATTGGCCGCGCCAGCACCTCGACACGCTCCAGCGTGAGGCTTGGGCTGAGCAGGATATGGTCCAGGCAACGCTGTGGTCGCCAGCTGGGGAAGGTGGCCTCGACTTGCGGGGCAATCAGGCCCAGGTCGCGCAGCGGCGAGTGCTCCAGCAGGTCGGTGGCATGGGTGTTCATGTCGCCCATCAGCACCTGATGACGATAACCACCAATCAGCTCGCGGATATAACCCAGTTGCAGGGCACGCGTCTTGGCGCCGAGCGCCAGGTGCATCATCACCACGATCAGCGCATCTTCGCCTTCGCCAAAGCGTACAAGAATCGCCCCGCGGCCGGCCGGGCCGGGCAACGGGTGGTCTTCGAGCACCTGCGGCTTCAGGCGGCTGAGCACGCCATTGCTGTGCTGGGCGAAACGCCCAAGGTTGCGGTTGAGTTGCTGGTACCAGTAGGGGAAGGCCCCCAATTGAGCCAGGTGCTCGACCTGGTTGATGTAACCCGAGCGCAGGCTGCCACCGTCGGCTTCCTGCAAGGCCACCAGGTCGAAGTCGCCCAGCAGTTCGCCGATTTTCTGCAGGTTGCCGGCCCGACCGTTGTGCGGCAGCAAGTGCTGCCAGCTGCGGGTCAGGTAATGCCGGTAGCGTTCGGTGCTGATACCAACCTGGATGTTGAAGCTGAGCAGCCGCAGGCGACCATCCTCGGGCAGGCCAGAGGCCTGCAGGTGATGCTCGTTGACCTGCGGCTGGTGCAGGCCAATGCCACGCGTGGCTCGGAAGCGGGGCATGGGTTACGCCGCTTACTTAGCGGCGCGCTCCTTGGCGATCAGTTGGTCGGCAACGTTCAGAACGCCTTCCGGCCCGCCAGCGGTGCCCAGGTCGAAGCGGTACTTGCCGTTGACCACCATGCTCGGTACGCCGGTGATTTCGTACTTTTTCGCCAGCTCTTTGGCCTGGTTGACCTGCCCCTTGATAGCGAACGAGTTGAAGGTGGCGAGGAACTTGTCCTTGTCCACGCCTTGGGTGGCGAGGAAGTCGGCCATGTCGTTAGGGTCGGTCAGGCGCTTGCGCTGGTTCTGGATGGCATCGAACACCGCCGCGTGAACCTTGTGCTCGACGCCCATGGCTTCCAGGGTGAGGAACATCTGGCCGTGTGCGTCCCATGGGCCGCCGAACATGGCCGGTACGCGCTTGAAATTGACGTCCTTGGGCAGTTTTTCGACCCATGGATTGATGACCGGTTCGAAGTGGTAGCAATGTGGGCAGCCGTACCAGAACAGCTCGACCACTTCGACTTTGCCAGGCACGGAAACCGGAACAGGGTTGCTCAGCTCGATGTATTCCTTGCCGGCGACAGGCTCGGCGGCCTGGACGGCAGTCATACCGAACACGCTGGCGGCGACCAGCGCAGCGCTGAGAATCAGTTTACGCATGCTTTACTCCTGAGCAGTCATGGGTCGCCACGACGCGACCTGCACTAGGACAGGCCGGGAAGGGCTCGAGTTCTGTAGTGTAACGGCTGCGGACTGAAAAAAGGGCGGCCCGGCCGCCCTTTCATCATTGGCCTACAACATTAACTGAAAGTTAATGCAGGCCCTGGATGTAGCTGGCCAACGCTTCGATGTCGTGGTTGCTCAGCTTGCCGGCGATGGTGCGCATGGTCATCGCATCGCCATCGTTGGTGCGGTTGCCTTCGCGGAAGTCCGTGAGCTGCTTGGTCACGTACTGCGAATGCTGCCCACCCAGGTGCGGGAAGCCAGCCAGGGCGATGCCCGCGCCATTCGGCGAGTGGCAGCCTGTGCAGGCCGGCATGCCTTTTTCCAGGTCGCCGCCGTTGAACAGCGCACGGCCACGCTCGACCAGCTTGGGATCGGCAGCCCCCACGCTGCCTTTCTGGCTGGCGAAGTAGGCGGCAATGTCAGCCAGGTCCTGGTCGCTGAACGCGGCCAGCATGCCGGTCATTTCCAGCACGGTGCGCTTGCCCGACTTGATGTCGTGCAGTTGTTTTTCCAGGTAACGCTGGCCCTGGCCGGCCAATTTGGGGAAGTTCGGTGCCAGGCTGTTGCCGTCAGGGTTGTGGCAGGCGCCACAAACGGCCGTCTTGGCCTGGCCGGCGGCGGCATCGCCTTTGATAGGTTGCGCAGCAGTGGCCGCACCTGCGACACCCAGGGTCAACAGCAGACTCACGACTAGTTTGTTCATCAGCTAATCCAACACGGCTAAGGGTGAAATGTTATGTATCGGGACTGCCGCTCATCCAAAGGATGACCAAACGGTAGTCCTCGGCACTGCAGTCCATGCACAATCCACGCGGCGGCATAGCCTTGAAACCCTGGGTCACGTGCTTCACCAGTACCTCCATGCCTTGCGCCAGCCTTGGCTCCCATGCTGCCCGGTCACCCCGTCTGGGTGCCTGTGGCAACTGCCCGGTGTGACAGGCCGCACACGTGCGGTTGTACAACACCTCGGGATCCTGTGTAGCCTGTGCACTGAAAACCGGCAGGAACATACCGACAGCAAGCAGCCATTTCGCCATGCGGAACGACCTTCAGGGTTGGGGGCCGCGCTGCGTTCTGTTGCGCGAGCTATTGTTCGACACCCCATGCCCGTTCTCCTTCGCTGGGAGAATGAGCACACAAAAACTGGGGCATTATATACTTCCGCCATCCAAACGGAAACGACACCGCTTGCCAGGCTCGGGCCTTCAGAGTCAGGCAACACCCACATCGGATATCCCATGCAAGTCAAGAACCCCATCCTCGGCCTCTGCCAGAAAGCCAAATTCGCCCTCAGCGCAGCCAAGGTCGAACAATGCCCGGACGACCAGGGTTACGAGGTGGCTTTCGCCGGCCGCTCCAACGCCGGCAAATCCAGCGCCCTCAACACCCTGACTCATGCCAGCCTGGCGCGTACCTCGAAAACCCCCGGGCGCACCCAGCTGTTGAATTTCTTCAGTCTGGACGATGAACGGCGTTTGGTCGACCTGCCGGGCTACGGTTATGCAAAAGTGCCGATTCCGCTCAAGCAGCACTGGCAGAAACACCTGGAAGCCTACCTGGGCAGCCGTGAGTGCCTGCGTGGCGTGATCCTGATGATGGACGTGCGCCACCCGATGACCGACTTCGACAAAATGATGCTCGACTGGGCCAAGGCCAGCAGCATGCCGATGCACATCCTGCTGACCAAGGCTGACAAGCTGACCCACGGCGCGGGCAAGAACACCCTGCTGAAAGTGCAGTCGGAAATCCGCAAGGGCTGGGGTGATGGCGTGACCATCCAGCTGTTCTCGGCGCCCAAGCGCCTGGGCGTGGAAGACGCCTACCGGGTGCTGGCGGACTGGATGGAGCTGGAAGACAAGCCAGCTGTTTGAGGGCCCTATCGCCGGCAAGCCAGCTCCCACAGGTTCAACACAGGCCTCAAGGGCAGTGATACCCCTGTGGGAGATCACCCAGCCCTTCCGGGCTGCGCTGTCGCGCAGCAAACTTGAGATGTACGGCTTCAGATCTGCGCAGCGCTGACATTTTGAA
>NZ_QKMQ01000027.1:0-34998 GCF_003208145.1 Pseudomonas sp. RV120224-01b
CAGCTCAAGCACTCAAGCAGGCTGCATCCAATGCTCGTAATGACAAGGGTTTCATTGGTGCATCGCACCGAGCCAGGCTGACTCGAATGGATACCAGCTGCGCCATCAAAGCCACTGCCCACCAGTTGGCACGACTGGTGTACAACCTGCTAACCAAGAAACAGGCTTATGTCGAAAAAGGTCTTGAGGAATTCGAAGCCAGGAGCCAAGACCGACAGGTCCGGGCTTTGCTTCGCAAAGCCCGGAAACTGGGGTACCAACTGGTGGCTGCCTGAGTGCTTAAAAAACAGTGGGTTGCATTTTGTTTGATGAGAGCTGGCTTGCCGGCGATGGGCCGCAAAGCGGCCCCCGTTTTTACTTGGCTAGCCCCGCCAGTGGGCAATGCAGCACCAACTTCGCACCACCCAACTCGCTCTCCCCAATCTCCAGCCCGAACCCATGCAGGTCGACGATCGCCGCAACGATCGACAACCCCAGGCCGAACCCGGCATGGCGATGGCCTTCATCGCTGCGATAGAACCGCTTCAACACCGCAGTACGCTCTTCCTCGGGAATACCCGGCCCACTGTCCTCGATGGCCAGTTGCAGGCGGTTGTCGTCCACTATCGCGCTAATCCCCACTTGCCCGCCTTCGGGCGTGAACTTGATAGCGTTGCCCACCAGGTTGGCCAGTGCCTCGAACAGCAGTTCGCGGTCACCGTGCAGAGCCGGCAGCTGCGCGGGCTGGTGCAATTCCAGATGAATACCACCATCTTCGGCCAACGGTAGGTAAAAGTCGTGCAGTTCGACCAGCAAATCATGCGGGTCCAGCTGAACGAACCCGGCCCGGCGCTGGCGGTCTTCCAGTTCGCTGATGCGCAACAACCCACGAAAACGTGCCATCAGGGTGTCGGTTTCGCCAATGGCCTGGTCCAGCGCCTCGGCTTGCGCAGAGTCCACATCGCTCTGCTGGCGAATGCGGTACAGCTGGGCGCGCAGGCGAGTCAGAGGGGTACGCAGGTCATGGGCAATGTTGTCGCAAACACCTTTCACCTCATGCATCAACCGCTCGATACGGTCGAGCATGGCATTGACGATGGCGGCCAGCATGTCCAGTTCGTCGCGCCTGGCCGACAAGGGCAGGCGATGCGTCAGGTCACCCGCGACGATAAGCTCGGCCTGGGCCTGGATCGCGCGGATACGCTTTAGCGGCCGACGGCGCAACAAATACCAGCCTGCAAAGCCTGGGATCAGCGTCAAGGAGATACCCCAGAGCAGGGCATCGAGAATAATCCGGGTCACCACGAACAGTGAGCCGTTATCGCGGAACAGTACCAGCCAGCGGCCATCTTGCACTTTGATCGCCACCGCATCGCAGCTGTCGCGGGGCAGGTGTGGGTCGTCGGCATCCAGGCAGCGTTTCAACTCATGGATCTTGCCGTCCAGCCTGAGCTCCGGGGGCAGGGCACGCACACTGCCGCCCATCGGGTTGAGCTGGGCGTCAAACAGGCCGTAGGCGTCGAAGCTGCGTTCTTCGAAGGCCTGGCTGGCGATCAGGGCGTCATCCAGCTGCTTGCCGCTCATGTGCGCGAACAGGTGCTGGCGTTGCAGCATGGAGTGGCGGGTGAGTTTGTTCAGGTAGCTGGACACCTCGAAATACAGCACCCCCATGAGGATGCTGCTCCAGGCCACGAACAGAAAGCTGTACAGCGCCAGCAGGCGGCTGGTCGAAGAGCTCCAGCCTTTAGACGGGTTCAGCAATGGCATAGCCGGAGCCCCGTACCGTACGGATCAGCGGCGACTGGCCGGGGGAGTCGATTTTCTTGCGCAGGCGGCCGATGTGCACGTCGATCAGGTTGGTGCCCGGGTCGAAGTGGTAGCCCCAGACTTCCTCGAAAATCATCATCCGCGTGATCACCTGGCCGCTGTGGCGCATCAGGTACTCCAGCAGCTTGTACTCGGTGGGCAACAGGTTGAGGGTATTGTCACCACGGCGCGCCTCGTGGCTGATCAGGTCCAGCTGCAGGTCGGCGACCTGCAGGCGGGTCTGGGTCATGGGCACGCTGTTGCGGCGCAGCAATACCTCGACCCGCGCCGCCATCTCGTCGGAGGCAAACGGCTTGGTCAGGTAGTCGTCACCGCCGGCACGCAGGCCGCGCACCCGCTCATCGACGTCGGAGAGGGCGCTGATCATCAGGATCGGCGTGGCGATCTTGAGGCTGCGCAGGGTGGTCACGATGGTCAGGCCGTCGACCTCGGGCAGCATGCGGTCGAGGGTGATCAGGTCATAGCCGCCGGCAATGGCTTTGGCCAGGCCTTCACGGCCATTGTCGGCCCAATCCACGTCCAGGCCGTGGCTGGTAAGTTCGGCGACGATTTCCTGGCCGGTGACGGCGTCGTCTTCGATGGTCAGTACGCGAGGCATGCTGGTTCCTGGGCATCTAATAGAGATTTGATTGTGCCAAAGAATAGACAACCGGCGATTTAAGAAAAATTCATCTAGCGTGCGCCGATACCCTCGGCATGCATGATCTGCGCAATGATCGGCACCGGCGTCATCAGGTGCGAGCGCATCATGGCGCTGGCGCGCTTGGCGTCGCGGGCGAGAATCACCTCCACCAGTGCCGCATGCTCCTGGCGCTTGAGCTCCAGCGCCTGTTCGGAAAACACCGTCTGCGTCAGCCACAGGTGGCGATAACGCTCGGCCTGGTCGAACAGGTAGGTGCGCGCCTGCAGCAGGTGCTTGGAACCGCAGCCCGAGGCAATGGCGGTATGAAACGCCTTGTGCCGTTCGTCCCACACATCCAGGCGCTGTTCGCGGGTTTTTACTTCCACGACCTTGGCCAGTGTATGCGAGTGGGCCAGCACTGACGCCTCCCAGGCGTCATCACCGCGCTCGATGGCCAAGGCAATGATCATCGCCTCCAGGTTGGCGCGGGCATCGTAGATGTCGTTCATCTCTTCCAGCGACATGGGCGCCACCCGGTAGCCTTTCTGGCTGATGGCGTTGACCAGGTGTTCGGCCACCAGTTGCGACAGCGCTTCGCGCAGCGGGCCCACGCCCAGGTCGTAGCGTTCCTTCAGGGCGCTCATCAACAGTTTTTCACCGGGCTTGAACACGCCACGGATGATGTCCTTCTTGAGCCTCTCATACCCGCTGAATGCTGAGTTTTGTCGGGGGGCGAGCGCTTCCAAGATCCTGTTCCTCAAAACGTTTTGGCGATCATACCGAAACCCTCTGCGGACGAAAAACAATGGACAATAATGAGTAATGGCTATGAAAGATAAAAATGTAGACATTTTTGTTGAGTGGCGATATTTTTAGCTCGCCCGCACTGATCCAGGTCATCACTGGATAGCGCCAACCACCTTTTTGCCAGGACACTGCCATGAACGCCTTTACGCAGATCGACGAACTTGTGATGCCGCTGCCGCTCGAACCGCGTGGTTACACCATCGCTCCCTCGAAGCAGTCGCCGCGCCTGCTGGAACTGACCTTTGCCCGCGAAACTGTCGACGCGTTCGTCCAGGCCGTCGCCCAATGGCCGGTGCAGGCGCTGGAGTACAAGTCGTTCCTGCGCTTCCGGGTAGGCGAAATTCTTGATGAGCTGTGCCAGGGCACCTTGCGCCCCGTGCTGCTCAACACCATCCTCGACCGCACGACCGGCGGCATGCTGATTACCCCGATCGGCCTGGATGACGTGAGCCAGGCCGAGGACATGGTCAAGTTCACCACCGCCTGTGCACACCTGATCGGCCGTTCCAACTACGACGCCATGAGTGGGCAGTTCTATGCGCGCTTCGTGGTGGTCAACAGTGACAACTCCGACAGCTACCTGCGCCAGCCGCACCGGGTCATGGAGCTGCACAACGACGGCACCTTCGTGAACCAGATCACCGACTACGTGCTGATGCTGAAGATCGACGAAAAGAACATGGAAGGTGGCAACTCGCTGCTGCTGCACCTGGACGACTGGGAGCAGTGCGAGGAATTCTTCCGCCACCCGATGGCACGCCGCGAAATGCGCTGGACTGCGCCACCCAGCAAAAAGGTTGCCGAGGATGTGTTCCACTCGGTGTTCGACACCGATGGCGAAGGCCGCCCGACCATGCGCTACATTGACCAGTTCGTGCAGCCGGAAAACTACGAGGAAGGTATCTGGCTGAACGCCTTGTCCGACTCGCTGGAAGGCAGCGAGAAAAAGGTGTCGGTACCGGTAGGTGTAGGCAGCTTCCTGCTGATCAACAACCTGTTCTGGCTGCATGGCCGCGACCGCTTCACCCCGCACGAGGGCCTGCGCCGTGAGCTGATGCGTCAGCGTGGTTACGTCGCCTTCCCCAAACCGCTGTACCAGCGCGGGCAATAATCAAGGGTGCCGGGCGGGCGCCCGCCCATGCGCTTTTGCAAAAAAACGATGCCACCAAGGCCCGCGCGGGCCTTGGTGAGCCAGCCAGGCAATGCCTGCGTGTGAGGTAAGGCTGTGTACGATTTCATCATTATTGGCGGTGGCATTGTGGGCATGTCCACGGCCATGCACCTGATCAAGGTCTACCCGGACGCGAAGATTCTCCTGCTGGAGAAGGAGTCCGGCCCGGCTCGCCATCAGACCGGCCACAACAGCGGCGTGATTCACGCCGGCGTGTATTACACCCCCGGCAGCCTCAAGGCGCGTTTCTGCCTGGAAGGCAACAAGGCCACCAAGGCCTTCTGCACCCAGCACGGCATCCGCTTCGATGAGTGTGGCAAGTTGCTGGTGGCTACCAACGACCTGGAAATGCAGCGCATGAAGGCGCTGTGGGAGCGTACGGAAGCCAACGGCCTGGAACGCTACTGGCTGTCAGCAGACGAGTTGCGCGAGCGCGAGCCAAATATCGTAGGTATGGGTGGCATCTTCGTGCCGTCCAGCGGCATCGTCAATTACGCGCAAGTGACCGCCGCCATGGCCGCAGACTTCCAGCGTGCCGGTGGCGAAATCCGCTATGGCGCCGAGGTGGTCGGCTTGCAGGAGCAGGCCAGCGAAGTGATCGTACGCACGCAGCGCGACGAGTTCCGCAGCCGTTTCCTGGTAACGTGCTCGGGCCTGATGGCCGACCGCGTGGTGAGCATGCTGGGCCTGCGCACCGAGTTCGTGATCTGCCCGTTCCGTGGCGAGTACTACTTGCTGCCCAAGCAGCATGACCAGATCGTCAACCACCTGATCTACCCGATTCCTGATCCGTCGATGCCGTTCCTGGGCGTGCACCTGACCCGCATGATCGACGGCACCGTCACCGTCGGCCCCAACGCCGTACTGGCAATGAAGCGCGAGGGCTACCGCAAGACCGACGTCAGCCCTGGTGACCTGTTCCAGACCCTGACGACCCCCGGCATTCTCAAGGTACTGGCGAAGAACTTCCGCCCGGGCCTGATCGAGATGAAAAACTCGCTGTTCAAGGGCGGCTACCTCAAGCAGGTGCAGAAGTACTGCCCGAGCATCACCAAAGCCGACCTCACGCCGTACCCGGCCGGCGTACGCGCCCAGGCGGTGTCGCGTGACGGCAAGCTGATCGACGACTTCCTGTTCGTCAACACCGCGCGCAGCGTCAACGTGTGCAATGCGCCGTCGCCGGCCGCCACCTCGGCCATTCCGATCGGCGCCTACATTGTCGAAAAGGTGTGCGAGCAGGTCAGCCTGCAAGGGGGCCACGTCCCCAAGGCTGATCGTGCAGCCAGCCAGCGGGCTGCCAGCTGACACACCCGTAATACGTTTTGCGGTCTCCTCTTACTCAACCCGAACTGCCCTACTCACCATTTAGGGCAGGGCGGGCTTTTTCGCGCCTGCGTCGGTGATCGTGCCAGCCGACGGCCCCTTCGCGGGCATGACAAAAACAACAAGGTAGCGCCATGCAAACCCACAAGAACAATTTGAGTCATGGATTGAAATCACGGCATGTCACCATGCTGTCCATTGCCGGCGTGATCGGTGCAGGCCTGTTTGTCGGCTCTGGCCGTGCCATTGCTGAAGCCGGGCCGGCCACCATTCTGGCCTACATCCTGGCCGGTGGCCTGGTAGTGCTGGTGATGCGCATGCTGGCCGAAATGGCGGTTGCCTCGCCAGATACCGGGTCGTTTTCCACCTATGCCGACCTCGCCATCGGCAAATGGGCCGGCTACACCATCGGTTGGCTGTATTGGTGGTTCTGGGTGCTGATCATCCCGATCGAAGCCAACATCGCCGCCACCATTATCAATTCCTGGGTCCCGCAACTGGAGATCTGGGTACTGTCGCTGGTAATCACGTTGCTGCTGACCGCTACCAACCTGTTCAGCGTGAAGAACTACGGTGAGTTCGAGTTCTGGCTGGCACTGGTCAAGGTGGTGGCTATCGTCAGCTTCATTGCGCTTGGCGTATGCGCCATTTTCGGTTTGTTGCCGGGTTCCGGCGTCAGCGGCGTCTCGCGGCTGTGGGACACCGGCGGTTTCATGCCAAATGGCTTCGGCGCAGTGCTCAGCGCCATGCTGATTACCATGTTCTCGTTCCTCGGTGCCGAGGTGGTGACGATTGCGGCAGCCGAGTCTGACGAGGCGGGCAAGCATATTTCCAAGGCCACCAATTCGGTGATCTGGCGGATCACGCTGTTCTACATCCTGTCGATCTTCATCGTTATCGCACTGGTACCGTGGACCGACCCGCGCCTGGCCACCGAAGGCTCATACGTGACGGTGCTGGATACCCTGGGTGTGCCAAATGCCAAGGCCATCATCGACTTCGTGGTGCTGACATCGGTGACCAGCTGCCTTAACTCGTCGTTGTACACCGCCTCGCGCATGGTCTATTCGCTGAGCCGTCGCGGTGATGCTCCGGCTTGCGCCCAGGTGACCAGCCGCAGCGGCACACCAGTGGTAGCGGTGCTGCTGTCTACCGGCGCTGCGTTCCTGGCGGTGATTGCCAATTACCTGGTGCCGGCCAAGGTGTTCGGCTTCCTCATGGCAAGCTCTGGTGCCATTGCCCTGCTGGTGTACCTGGTAATCGCCGTTTCCCAGCTGCGCCTGCGCCAACGCTTGACTGCACAGGGCAAGACGTTGGGTTACCGCATGTGGCTGTTCCCGTGGCTGACCTGGGGCGTGATCCTGTTCATCAGCGGCGTATTGGTGCTGATGCTGTTCCGGCCGGATCACCGCCTTGAGGTGGTGTCGACCATGGTGCTGGCGGTGCTTGTGGTGTGTTCCGGCCTGCTGGTCACGCGGCGCCGGGCACGCGCTGTGCCAGTGAATAGCGTAGGGCAGGGTGCCTGACACGTCTGGTCTGAAGACAGACGAGCAAGTCGCATCAGGCTGTGAGAGGATGTCCGCCATTGCAGCCAGGACCCCGAACACAGCCTGATGAAGACACCCAAAAGAATCGAACCCCTGATCGAAGACGGCCTGGTCGACGAAGTACTGCGGCCGTTGATGAGTGGCAAGGAGGCCGCCGTGTACGTGGTGCGCTGCGGCAGCCAGGTACGTTGCGCCAAGGTCTATAAAGAAGCCAACAAGCGCAGCTTCCGCCAGGCCGCCGAGTACCAGGAAGGCCGCAAGGTGCGCAACAGCCGTCAGGCCCGGGCCATGGCCAAGGGCAGCAAGTACGGCCGCAAGGAAGCCGAAGACGCTTGGCAGAACGCCGAGGTGGCGGCGCTGTTCCGCCTTGCCAGCGCGGGCGTGAGGGTGCCCAAGCCTTACGACTTCCAGGACGGCGTGCTGTTGATGGAGTTGGTAACCGATGCCGATGGCGATGCCGCGCCAAGGTTGAACGACGTGCACCTTGAAGCCGAGGATGCCCGTACGTTCCATGCCTTTGTCATTCGTCAGATCGTCTTGATGCTGTGTGCCGGGCTGGTGCATGGCGACCTGTCGGAGTTCAACGTGTTGCTGGGCCCGGACGGGCCGGTGATCATCGACTTGCCACAGGCGGTGGATGCGGCGGCCAACAACCATGCCTTCAACATGCTGCAGCGTGATGTTGACAACATGGCCCACTATTTCGGGCGTTTTGCGCCGGAGCTGAAAAGCACCCGGTATGCGCAGGAAATGTGGGCGCTGTACGAGGCCGGTGACTTGCTTCCCGACAGCCCATTGACTGGCGTGTTCGAGGATGACGAGCATGAAGCTGACGTGACGGGGGTCATGCGCGAGATCGATGCTGCCCGCATGGATGACGCCCGCCGCCGTGCAGCGCGGGCCGAAGCCGAGCATGGGCCGGCCAAGGCAGAAGAGCCGACGCCGCCCTGGTTGCAGTAAGACGTTGCAGGTGCTCTAGCCTGCGGCGGGCTGATCAGCTTGCCGCAGGCACATAGCCGTTGCGCTGGTAGAACCGTTCCAGCTCATGGGCTGCCGGCTCTTCCCCGGTGAAGATGCGCAGGTACTCGGGGATGAAGCGCATGCGGTACTCCAGCGGCTCGATGGTCTTCATGCTGATGTAGCCGATCTGCGCCAGGTAGATCGAGCGCGCACGCGTGGCGGCAGCGTCCTCGCTGAAGCCGAAGCGGTCGAACATCTGCTTCAGGGCCTCCATACGCACGGCATCGGCTTGCTTGATTTCTTCAGCCACTTGCTCTGACTGCAACGCCCAGCTGCGCATGGCGAATTCACACTGTGAGTCGAACAGCGCGCTGTTCAGCCAGCAGTCGAAAACATTCAGGATTGCCTCGGTAATCGAGGCGGCATAGGCCTGCGTCTGGTTCACCAGGTTGTGGGTGTTCTTGTGCTTCCACTGCTCGATAAGCGCCGCCAGCAACGCTTCGCGGTCTTCGAAGTACCAGTAGAAACTGGTGCGGGCAAGGTTGAGTTTTTTGGCCAGCGGTAGCACGCGCACCGCATCCACCCCCGATTCCTTTAGGGCTTCGAAGGCGGCGTTCAGCCAGCTTTCGATCGAGCCGCGGGCGCTGCTTTCTGGTGGGGTCGTGGTCATGTTCATAGGCGCATTGTTCCGTATCCATGGGGGCCTGGCAAGCTCAATGTACACCACTGTCGAATTTATTGACACCTGTGTACATGATGGCTAATGTCGATTTTGCCTGATGACCTGAATGCGAGAACGACCATGTCCAATGATCCGTTGCTTCAGCCGTACCAACTCAAGCACCTCACCTTGCGTAACCGCATCATCACCACCTCCCACGAACCGGCCTACCCGGAAGAGGGCATGCCCAAGCAGCTGTACCGTGCCTACCATGTGGAGCGGGCCAAGGCCGGCGTGGCCATGACCATGACGGCAGGCTCTGCGGCCATTTCCCGCGACAGTCCACCCGTGTTCAACAACGTGCTGGCCTACAAGGACGAAGTGGTCGGCTGGATGAAAGACCTCACCGACGAATGCCACGAGCATGGCGCGGCGGTGATGATCCAGCTTACCCACCTGGGCCGCCGTACCCGTTGGGACAAGGGCGACTGGCTGCCCGTGGTGTCGCCGTCGCACAACCAGGAGCCGGCGCACCGGGCGTTCCCCAAGCGCCTGGAAATCTGGGATATCGAGCGTATCGTCAAGGACTACGCCGATGCCGCCGAGCGCATGAAGGCCGCCGGGCTGGATGGCATCGAGCTGCAGGCATATGGCCACCTTATGGACCAGTTCTGGTCGCCACTCACCAACGAATTGCAGAACGTTTACGGCGGCTCGCTGGAAAATCGCCTGCGCTTTACCTTCGAAGTACTCACGGCCATTCGCCAGCGGGTGGGTAATGAGTTCATCGTCGGTATCCGATACACCGGCGATGAAGTACTGGCCGGTGGGCTGACCAAGGACGAAGGGTTGCAGGTTTCCCGGTTGTTGAAGAACAGCGGCATGATCGACTTCCTCAACGTGATCCGTGGCAACATCGCCACCGATGCCGGCCTGACCGATATCATCCCGATCCAGGGCATGCGCAACGCGCCGCACCTGGACTTTGCCGGCGAAATTCGCTCGTTGACCGGCTTCCCCACGTTCCATGCGGCGAAGATCCCGGACGTGGCCACCGCCCGGCATGCCATTGCCGCAGGCAAGGTGGACATGGTCGGCATGACCCGTGCGCACATGACCGACCCACATATCGTGCGCAAGATCATCGAAGGCCGCGAGGACGATATCCGCCCTTGCGTGGGCGCCAACTACTGCCTGGACCGCATCTACCATGGTGGCGCAGCCTACTGCATCCACAACGCCGCCACCGGCCGCGAAACCACCATGCCGCACGAAATCCCCAAGGCGGCGCAGCGGCGCAAGGTCGTTATCGTCGGCGCTGGCCCTGCGGGCCTTGAGGCAGCGCGTGTAGCGGGCGAGCGTGGCCACGATGTGGTGGTGTACGAAGTGGCCGACAAAGCCGGTGGGCAAATTCGCCTGACCGCGCAATCGGAGCGGCGCAAAGAGATGATCAGCATCATCGACTGGCGCCTGGCCCAGTGCGAACGCCTGGGCGTGACGTTCCACTACAACGTCTGGGCCGACAGCCAGATCATTCTTGATGAAGCGCCCGATGTGGTCATTGTCGCCACGGGCGGCCTGCCGCACACCGAGGTGCTGGAGCAAGGTAACGACCTGGTGGTATCGAGCTGGGACATCATCTCCGGTGACGTCAAACCCGGGCGCAACGTGCTGGTGTACGACGATGCAGGCGACCATGCCGCACTGCAAGCCGCGGAGTTCATCGCGCAAAGTGGTGCCCGCACCGAAATCATGACCCCCGACCGCACCTTCTCGCCCGAAGTCATGGGCATGAACCTGGTGCCCTACATGCGCGCCCTGCAACAACTGGACACCACCTTCACCGTGACCTGGCGGCTAAAAGCGGTCACTCGGAGCGAAGACGGCCTGCTGGCAACCATCGGCACCGACTACAGCGAGCTGCGCCAGACCCGTCTGGTGGACCAGGTGGTGGTCAACCACGGTACCCGGCCATTGGACGAGCTGTACTTCCAGCTGTGCCCGCTGTCGAGTAACGAAGGCGCGGTGCAGTACCTGGACCTGATCGCCGGCCGCCCGCAGGCCGTGGTACGCCGTGACGATGGCCGCTTCCAGTTGTTCCGCATTGGTGATGCGGTGGCCTCGCGCAACACCCACGCAGCCATTTATGACGCCTTGCGCCTGGTCAAGGACCTCTGACCCGTGCGCCGTAAAACAATAAAAAACAGCAACGCCTGATTTTCGCTTCCTTGTTACTGCCCTGGCTCCAACAACGACAACGATATCCAGTGGAGAGTGTAACCATGCACATCGGTACCCGACCGAGCCCTGCGCCATCCCTGCAGTTTCGTGACGATCCCAGCGTAACCGGCCACGCCTTGGCCCCTGTTGACAGCGAGTTGCTTGCCGCCCAGGCCGCAATCGACCGTAAAGCCCTGCGCCGCTACCGGCTGGAGCGCATTCGCCAGCAACTGCGTGCCCATGACTATGGCGGCATCCTGCTGGCCGACCCGATCAACATCCGCTATGCCACCGACACCAACAACCTTGGCTTGTGGGTCATGCATTCGCCCAGCCGTTATGTGTTCGTGCCCACCGAAGGCCCGGTGGTGCTGTTCGAGTTCACCAGCAGCCGGCATAACAGCGAGCATGTCGAAACCATTGACGAGATCCGGCCTGCGTTGCCCTGGCTGTACTTTCTCGCAGGCCCCCGCGTCGATGAAAAGGCGGCGTTGTGGGCGGCCGAAGTAGCCGAGCTGATGGTCCGCCACAGCGGCGGCAACCGCCGCCTGGCCGTGGACCGCTGCGACCCCTGGGGCGCCGAGAAACTCAAGGCCAGAGGTATCGAACTGTTCGATGCGCAACCTTTGATGGAGCAGGCGCGGCTGATCAAGTCGGCCGAGGAAGTCGCCAGCCACCGGGTGTCGATGGCCGTCTGCGACCTGGCCATCGCCCGCATGCGTGCCAGCCTGCAGCCAGGCATTACCGAAAACCAGCTGTGGAGCATCCTGCACGGTACCAACGTGGCCCAGGGCGGTGAATGGGCCGAAAGCCGGTTGCTGAGCTCTGGCCGGCGCACCAACCCGTGGTTCCAGGATGCGACCGACAAGGTCATCGAAGCGGGCGAGATGGTCTGCTTCGATACCGACATGGTGGGCCCCGGGGGGTACCTGTCGGACATCTCGCGCAGCCTCGTCTGCCCCGGCAAGCCGGTAACCGCGGCCCAGCGCGAGTTGCTGGACATCGCCAGCCAGCAAATCAGCCACAACGTCGAACTGCTGCGCCCCGGGTTGTCGTTCCGCGAGTTTGCCGAGCGTTGCTGGCCAGTACCGCACAAGTACGAACACAACCGCTACATGATGATGTTGCACGGCGTTGGCCTGGTCGATGAATACCCTAGCGTGGCCTATGCCGTGGATTTCGCTGAGTGGGGTTACGACGGCCTGTTCCAGGAAAACATGGTGGTCTCGGTAGAAAGCTACATCGGCGAGCGGGGTGGACGCGAAGGGGTGAAGCTGGAGGAACAGGTGCTGATCACCGCCCTGGGCGCGGTCAAGCTGTCGAGCACGCCCTTGGTCGATGACCAGCGGTCTTGAGCGGAGGATCTGCACATGAACCCGATGAGTGTTCCCCTGCGGCAGGTGCCGCCCGTGCCATCACCCAAGCCCGCATTCCTGCGCCTGGAGTCGATCCATAAGCAGTTCGGCCCTTACGAGGTGCTGCACGACGTCAACTTCGAGATGAGCAAGGGTGAGGTGGTGGCCATCATCGGCCCCAGTGGCTCGGGCAAGAGTACGTTGCTGCGTTGCATCAACCAGCTGGAGCCACCGACCCGCGGGCGCATCCGTCTGGACGAGCTGGATATCGACGCTGCCATGCCCCTGCAGCGTGCCGACCTGCTGAAACTGCGCCGGCGCATTGGCATGGTGTTCCAGTCGTTCAACCTGTTCCCGCACATGACCGTGCTGCGCAATGTGAGCCTGGCGCAAATCCGCACGCTTGGGCGCAGCCAGCGTGAGGCCGATGCGCGCTCCATGCAGTTGCTGGAGCGGGTAGGGCTGGCCGACAAGGCCGGGCACTATCCAGCGCGCTGTTCCGGTGGCCAACAACAGCGCATCGCCATTGCCCGGGCGCTGGCACTCGAGCCTGAGCTGATGCTGTTCGATGAACCTACCTCGGCGCTAGACCCAGAGCTGGGCCTGGAGGTGTTGGCGGTGATGAAGGAACTGGCCAGCGAAGGCATGTCGATGATCGTTGTCACCCATGAGATGCACTTTGCCGAAACGGTGTCTGACCGGGTGGTGGTGATGGCGGATGGGCGCATCCTTGAGCAGGGGGCGAGCGCCCAGGTGATGAGCCAGCCGCGCCATGAGCGGGTGGTGAAGTTTCTCCAGGCCGTGAGGGACCGCTGATGAACGACATACTGCTGATGTTGCTGGCCGGTGTGCCGTGGACGTTAGGGGTGACCCTGTGTGCGTTTGCGACCGGTGTGGTGCTGGGCTTTCCGCTGTGTGCGCTTCGCATGGCCAAGGCCCGGGGACTGGCGGCTCTGGGTGCGGCCATCGTACTGACCTTGCGTTCGATCCCGCCGATTGTCTGGCTGTTCTTCATCTTCTTCGGCATTGGGGGTGGCTATGTCAGCCTGTCGCCGTTTGTGGCAGCAACGGTGGGCCTGGGCCTGATCACCGCGGCGCAGATGGCCGAAGTGTACCGCGGTGCGTTCGCAGCGATTCCCGATGGCCAGTACGAGGCGGCGCATGTGCTGAACCTGTCATCTGCGCAGCGCTTTTTCGATGTGGTGCTGCCGCAGTTGACGCGTATCTCCATTCCTACGGCGGCCACCTATGCCATTGGCCTGCTCAAGGATTCGGCGGTGGCATCGACACTGGGCGTGGCAGACATCAGCTTCCAGGCCTACCAGGTGTCGCAGCAGACCTTCCAGGGGCTGGGCGTATACAGCGCTGCGGCACTGGTGTACCTGGTGCTGAGCGTGCCAGTGGCGTTGGCGTCGCGCTGGTTGTCCGGCACCTTGCAACGGAGGATCAGCCTGTGAGCGAACTACTGAGCCTGTGGGCCGAATGGTTTCCGGAGTTGTGGAAGGGTTTTGTGCTGTCGTTGCAGGTGACGGCGATCAGCCTGGTGCTCGGTGTTGCGCTTGGCTTGCTGCTGGCCCTGGGCGTCAGTGCCAAGGGCAGGGTGGTGCGCTACCCGGCCTTGGTGATTGTCGAGCTGGGGCGCGGTGCGCCGGCCTTGATCCTGCTGCAGTATTTCTACTTCGGCTTGCCCTCGGCAAACCTCACCCTGAGTTCGTTCTGGGCTGCGGCATTGGCACTGGCCTACTGCACCGCCGCATACACCAGCGAGATCATCCGTGGCGGCCTGGAGGCGGTCGCCCGTGGCCAGCACGAGGCCGCCGAGGTGATCGGCCTGGACCGCGCCGACGCACTGCGCTACGTGATCCTGCCCCAGGCCTTGCGGGTGGCGCTGCCGTCGTTGCTGGGCTTCTCGATCATGATGTTCCAGGCCTCGTCACTGTGCTTCACCATCGCCTTGCCAGAAATCGTCAGCCGCGCGTCGGCCATCGGCTCTTCGACCTTCCAGTACATGCCGGTACTGGTGCTGGCGGGGCTGATGTATGCGGCCGTCTGCGCACCGGCAAGCCTGGGCGTGGCCGCCCTGGAAAGAAGACTGGCGCCCGGCCAGCACGCAAGCTCCTGAACCCTGCCTGCCCTCAACATTGCATAGGTACCCGTGATGAAACCATTCAAGCGCGTCACCCGTTGGTTGGCCCTTTGCGCCGCCGTTGCCGGCAGCGCCCAGGCCATGGCCGAGTGCAAGCCAAGCCACAGTTTCGAAACCCTTACACCTGGTGTGCTGACCGTGGCTGCGTGGGTGTTCCCGCCTTACTCCGTGCCTGGCCCGAATCAGGAACTGGGCGGAGTGGACGGGGAGATCATCAAGCAGATCGCCGCCCGCGAGTGCCTGTCCATCAAAGCCAGCGTGCTCGACCCGGCAGCGGCGATCCAGTCGGTGGTCACCCGCCGTGCCGACGTGGTCATCGGCGACTGGTACCGCACGGTGGAGCGCGGCAAGGTATTGGGGCTTTCGGCGCCGCTGTACCTGGATGTGATGGGCATTATCTCGAAGCAGGGTTATGCCACGGTCGGTGAGCTGGAGGGCAAACGGGTCGGCACCGTGCAGGGCTACCTGTGGGTCAACGACCTGAAGAAGGTGCTGGGTGATAACCTGGTGCTGTACCCCAACCCGGTGGCCATGGCGCAGGACCTGGCGTCCGGGCGCATTGAGGCCGGTATCGACAGCCATGCGGTGGCGGTGGTGTCGCAGCAGAAGGGGGCCTACCAAGGGGCGAGCATCAAGGTGTCTGCGCCTGACCCTCGGGTGAAAGCCACCGAGCAGCCGGGGCAAACAGCTATCCCTTATATGCTGAGCAATACCGAACTGGGCAAGGCGCTGGATGCCAACATTCAGGCATTGCATGGCAGTGGCGAGATTGCGCGGATTCTCGAAGCCCATGGGCTGGACCGGCAGGCCGCAGAAGTGGGGGCACCGCGGCTGGTGGAGTGAATTCTCCTGTGTCGACCTCTTCGCGGGCATGCCCACGAAGAGGCCCTTGCGGGCAAAACCCGGCCATTGCCATTGACGCAAGACACAATCTCGTCATTTAGCCTTTTCACTGGCGCGCGACAGGCATAAGGTATACGCCGTTCAAAATGCCCTGGAGCTGTCATGTCCAACCAATTCCCGTCCGTTCGTCCCCGCCGCCTGCGCCAGAACGAGTCCCTGCGCACGATCTTCCAGGAAACCGAGTTCCGCCTGGAAGACCTGATCCTGCCGATCTTCGTCGAAGAGGGCATCGATGACTTCGTGCCGATCACCAGCATGCCCGGTGTCAATCGCATCCCCGAAAAGCTGCTGGCCCAGGAAATCGAGCGCTACGCCCGTGCCGGGATCAAGTCGGTGATGACCTTTGGCGTATCGCACAACCTGGACGCTGTTGGCAGCGACACCTGGAACGAAAACGGACTGGTTGCGCGCATGTCGCGCATCTGCAAAGACACCGTGCCGGAAATGGTGGTGATGTCCGACACCTGCTTCTGCGAATACACCAGCCACGGCCACTGCGGCGTGCTGCATGACCACGGTGTGGACAACGACGCCACCCTGGCCAACCTGGGCAAGCAGGCGGTCATCGCCGCCGCTGCCGGTGCCGACTTCATCGCTCCGTCGGCGGCAATGGACGGCCAGGTACAGGCTATCCGCAGCGCGCTGGATGGCGCCGGTTTCCATGACACGGCGATCATGGCCTATTCGACCAAGTTCGCCTCGTCGCTGTATGGCCCGTTCCGTGAAGCCGGTGGTACCGCGCTGAAGGGCGACCGCAAGAGCTACCAGATGAACCCGATGAACCGCCGCGAAGCGGTACGCGAGTCGCTGCTGGACGAGCAGGAAGGGGCAGACGTGCTGATGGTCAAGCCGGCTGGCGCCTACCTGGACGTGATCGCCGACATCCGCGCCGCGTCGCGCCTGCCTCTGGCGGCGTATCAGGTGAGCGGCGAGTACGCGATGATCAAGTTCGGCGGCCTGGCCGGTGCCATCGATGAAGGCCGGGTAGTGCGTGAAAGCATTGGCGCAATCAAGCGTGCCGGTGCTGACCTGATCCTGACCTACTTCGCCATGGACCTGGCCCGCGAAGGTATCTGACACCAGGCCTTCAGGTATGAAAAAGCCGCTGCACATGCAGCGGCTTTTCTTTTTTACAGCGCTGCCGCTTCCTGCAGGCTCATCGACTTGGTCTCGGGTGCCAGCACCAGTGACACAGCCAGCCCCAGCATGGTGATCGCCGCTGCAGCGAACATCGTGTTGGCGATGCCGTAGTGTTCCAGCGAAATCGGTACCAGCCAGGTACCGATGGCCGAGCTGAAGGCCGCCAGGGAGGCGCCCATGCCCACCGCGAATGCGCGGATTTCGGTGGGGAACAGCTCGTTCGGGTAGACGAACTCCAGCACCTGGGCACCGCCAATGAACAGCGCGTAGGCACCGAACAGCGACAGCACCACCCAGCCCTGTGCATCCGGGAACAGGCCCAGCCCCAGCAGCGCCAACCCCGACCACAGGAAGCTGTGGAGGATGATGGTGCGTCGGCCCAGGTAGTTGATCAGCCAGGTGGCGATGATGCAGCCCAGTACCAGGATCAGGGTGATGCCCATCGAGCCGTAGGCGGCCAGGTTGCCGGTCAGTTGCAGGGCCTGGAACAGCTTGGGCACGAAGGCATACACGGCGAACAGCGGGATCACCGCGCAGGCCCAGAACATCACCACGAACAGGATGCGTTTGCCGTAGCCGGCGCGCAGGGCGCCGATGAATGACATGGCCTCGCCCGGGGCGCTGTCATCGCTGATGTTGCGCAGCGAGAAGTCACGCCCGTACACCTTGCGGATGACTTGCTCGGCTTCTCTGCGGCGGCCTTTGCTCAGCAGCCAGCGTGGTGACTCCGGGGTACCCAGGCGGGCGAGCAGCAGCAGGCCGGCAATGATTGCCGGGCTGGCCATGACCGTGCGCCATTGTTCCGGGCCTGCGTCGGCCAGCATGAAGTTGCCGGCGATGTACGCCAGCGCGGCGCCGACGAACCACAGCACGGTCAGCAGCGAGAGCCGCGAGCCACGGGACTTCTGCGGAATGAACTCGGTCAGCAGCGAACCGGCAGCGGTGTATTCGATGCCGACCGCCAGGCCGCACAGCAGGCGCAGCAGCGACAGGGCCAGCGGGTCTTGAACCCAGAGCATGGCCACGGACGACAGCATGACGATGGCCGGGGCGACGAAGAACAGCTTCTGCCGGCCCATGCGGTCGGTCAGCCAGCCACCGAAGAAGCCGCCGGCGAATACGCCGAGCAGGGCCATGGCGGCGACCATGCCTTGCCAGAAGCCGCTCAGGTGTAGCGAAGCCGACATGGGAAGGGTAGCCACGCCGATGATGCTGAGGATGTAACCGACCATCACCCAGCCCAGCCCGGTACGCAGGGTGAGCAGTTGATGGAAGCTGTTGATTTCAACGTCGTCGATCATGACGGGTTGGGCAGTGGAACGCATGATTTTCTCTTGATCTGGTAATAGTGCAACGCAAGGCAGATGGCGGGCCTGGTAGCCCGCGTGGTCAGACTTCCAGGCCGGCGCGGAACTGGCCCCACTTGAGCACCGAGTTCACGCCAATGGACAGGAACGGCTGCGGCGGGGTCTTGTTCGGGCCTGGCGACGACAGCAGGAAGTCGATGTGCTCGTTACGTTCGCCAGCCAGCCAGTCGGCCAGCAGCTTGCCGGTGGCGGTACCGCGGGTGATGCCCAGGCCGTTGCAGCACAGCGCGCCGTACACGTTCGGTGCCAGCTGGCCGAAGAAGCCTTCGTGGTTTTCCGACAGGCAGATGGCGCCGCTCCAGGAGTATTCGAACTCGACATTCCCGAGCATCGGGAAGCGTCGCTCGAACGATTTGCGATGGGTCGGCAAATGGCTCTGCAGGGCGTTGGCGCGTGGGCGGCCGTCCGGGTAGAAGTTGAAGCTGTTGCGGATCAGGATGCGGTTGTCGGCGGTGCGGCGCACGGTGCTGCCGAACGGGTGCGCGGGGATCACGCCCCAGACCGGCTGGCCACCCAGGCGGGCTTGCTCTTGCTCGGTCAGCTGGCGGCTGAGGCTGGCGTACAGGAACGTCGGCAGCAGGCGGCCCTTGAGGAAACCGAATGCCGAGGCAAAGCCGTTGTTGGCCAGGATCAGTTTGTCAGTGACGATGGTGCCACGGTCATGCACCAGGGTGATCCTGTCGCCCTGGTCGATCGAGGTGATCGGCGTGTGTTCGTACAGGGTGACGTTGGCCGGCAGGTTGTCGGCCAGGCCCTTGACCAGCGCCGAGGGCTGCAGCAGCAAGGTGCCGGGGATGTGCAGGGCCTTTTTGTAGTACGAGGTGCCAATGTGTGCAGGCAGGTCCTGCTCGTCGATCAGGGTGGAGCTGCAGCCGATTTTCTCCAGGCCACTGCGGTAGGCCTCGAGGATGGCAATGCCCTTGGCGCCGACGGCGGCCTGGTATTTGCCGGAGTCAGACATCTGGCAGTCGATGCCGTTGCGCTCGACGATGTCGCGCAGGTAGTCCTGACCGAGGGTATTCAGGCGCAGGATCTTGGTCGCGACGGTGACGTCGCCGATGTAGTCCTTGGCGCCGATGTCATGCGGCACATCGATGGCGAAACCGGCATTGCGGCCGGCGGAACCAAAGCCGACTTCCTGGGCATCGACCAGCACGATCTCTTCATTGGGGAAGTTCAACGCCATCTGGCGCGCCGCTGCCAGGCCGGTCAGGCCTGCGCCGATGATGGTCCAGCGCGCTTCCTTGCGACCCGAATGGCCCGGGCGCGGCTGACGCTTGGGGCTGGTGTGGTACCAGCCCGGACGGGCGTCATCGCCAGGCAGCGAAGTTACTTTTTGCATTTATCTACTCCGGTTAACGATCTTGCACGGTGACATGCCGCAGGTGGCACATCGGCCGTCGAGTGCGACATTTTGTCATTGTCTATCGACATTATACAAATTGTCTACTATTCGTTTTTGCAGAGCTGTTCGCAGCTGGAACGGCTGCTACAGGTACGCCGTGGCACTGGCGGCATCGGAGATCGAGGACGTGCGAAAGCCGCCGCAGGAGCAGCACGGCAACTCAGAGCAGAAGATAGAGGGCATCGACGCGCGGATCGTCGAGCAGAAGGCCAGGCGCAAGGTGCTGGCGTAGCAGCACCCACGCAGCGGGTCGTCAGCGAGGCATGTAGCCGCGCTGCCAGGCGCGCGGGATGAACCGCGATACCAGGGCCAGCACACACGCCAGTGCGCAGCTGCCGGCCAGTGCCTGCAGGCCCAGGTGTTGTTGCAACCAGGCGCCGAGCGCGGCCCCCGACAGCATGCCGGCCCAAGGCACCAGCTGCACCCGCCAGCCGTTACGCCGCTCGCCCAGCAGCCAGCGCCCCAGGCCACGGCCGAAGCGGGACAGGGCGCCAGTAACGTAGGTCAGGCCGATGGGCAGGCCGTTCACCTGTTCGACCACGGCATTGATCATGCCCATGGCCAGTGTGGCGGCCAGTAATGCCGGGAAGGTGGCTGCCAACGGCCATACGGCTGCGAACCCCAGCAGTGCGGCGACCACCAGCAACACGGGCCAGGCCCGGCGGTGAAAGCCGCGTGCCAGCAGTACGCCCAGCGCATTGCCGGCGACAAAGCCCAATACCGCGCCACTCAGGCGCAGCACCAGGGGCAGGTCGGCTTCACTGATGGCCACCGCCAGGCGCGTGGTGTTGCCGCTCATGAATGACACGAAGTCACCCAGCGCCAGCAGGCCGATGGCATCGGTCATGCCAGCCAGCACCGACAGGGCGGCGACCAGGCCGAGGCCGACACGACCACGCAGGGTTTGCAGCCGCAGCCGCCTGGCCGTGCGCGCGGGGAGGGCATTGGGCAGCATGCGCAGGCCTCAGGGCAGCAGTTTTTCGCGGGCCAGGGTGCCTTTGATGGTGCGCTCCACCACGTCGACCAGCACCATGGTCTGGTGATCGACCTCGATATTGAGCAGCTCGCCGGCCTTGTAGCGGGCGAAGGTGGTCTGGCGTAGGGTTTCCGGGATCAGGTTGATGGTGATGACATTGTCGTCGACATCGGCAACGGTCAGGCTGCAGCCGTTGACCCCGATGAAACCGCGCGGGAACACGTACTTGCCCCATTCCGGCGGCATGCGAAACGTGATGAATGCACCGGTTTCCTTGATGGACAGCTCGACGATTTCCGCGGTGGTGGCGATGTGGCCGGCCATCAGGTGGCCGCCGATTTCGGCGTTCATTTTTGCCGAGCGTTCAATGTTGACGCCTTGGCCGGCCTTGAAATTGCGCAGGTTGGTGCGTTCCAGGGTGGCGTTCATGGCGTCGAACCTGACCTGCGTACCGTGAATTTCGGTGACCGACAGGCAAGTGCCCTCGACACTGACGCTGGCGCCGATCTTCAGTTCGTCGAGCAGTTCGGGGGTGAGGTCGATGGTGAACTGGTTGTGGCCCGGGTAGGAGGTCACATCAAGCAGAGGGCGGACGGCCTGGACGATGCCGGTGTACATGGAGTTGCTCCTGGGCACAAAAAGAAATCACCCGAACGCTATGCCTCTGGCGCTGCAAAATCAAGGTCGGCCTCTGCGCAGGTTTACAAATGCCCGCTGCTGTTGACGATCCGCAGGCACAGCGCCTCGTACGGGTCCAGGTTCACCATGAGGCGCCCGTCCTCGGTCAGGTCGCCTTCAACCGTCTCGTTGATCATGTCCACCACCGGCCCCGGCGTGAACCCGGTCAGTTGCAGTTCCTCCGCAATCACGTCCTGGCCAAAGTTCAACGCGCTGATCTGGATACCGCGCCCGGCCGGCAGTTCGTGCACCATCACCAGTAACCCCGGGCTGCTGACTTCAGGCACCAGCACCTGGCGGCTGGTGGCGATGCCATAGGCCTGGCGTACGGCCAGTAGCTTCTTCACCTTGCAGGCAAACGAGTCGCTGTTTTCCAGCTGGCTGTCCAGGCTTCCATACAGGGCGCGTGCACGGGGCATGCCGCGCACCGATTGCTCGGCCTGCGTGTCCAGCCCAGCCAGGTCGTAACCGCCCCGGTGAATCCAGCGGGTGTCGCCATCGAGCATGCGCTCGGCCACCGCGTCGGCGGGCAAGGGCAGGGCACCGACCAGGTCCCAGCCGGACAACGCCACCACCCCCGGCTGCATGGCGTTGTACATCACCAGCAGCAGGTGCACCTTCTGGATCTGTTCGATTTCTGCCGCGCCGATCTGCTCCAGGTCGCGCAGGCCCAGTGCTGCGGCAATCAGGCTGGCCGTGGTGCAGGCGATGCCGTTGGTGACGAAGCGCAGGTTGTACGGCGCGTGCTCGCCCGATAGCCGTTCGTAAATCTCTTCACGGATGTGTTCGCGCAGGATGCTGCCGGGCAGCGTCTGGCCCTTGTACAGGTACATGTCGTGGGCGTGCAGGGTCCAGAAGTGCACCAGCTCTACGGTCAGCTCGTCGTGGTTCTGCAGGGCATGGATCAGCGAGGCCGGGTCGATGCCGAAAGTGTGCATTTCCTTGAGCATCAGGCGCAGGAATGCGGTGTCGCCGGTCAGCAGTGCATGCTGGTAGGCCGGCCGGGTAATGAAATCGTAGGACAGGTCGGCGCCGCCTTTGGACATCTGCGCGATGTCGTCCAGGGTGAGGTTAAGCTCCTGGAAGCTGAAGCCGCCGGCTTTGCGGATCATGCCGCCGATCAGCTGATTGCCGACAATCGACAGTGGGTGGCTTTCCGACCAGGCGGTGTCGTTGGCCCGTGTTTCCACGCCGAGAAATCCGTTGGCGTCCAGGCGCAGGCCTCGGGCGCCCAGGCAGTCCAGGGCGTGCAGGGCATCGCCAATGATCATTTGCTGGGCGGCGAAGGTCGGGTCCAGCCAGTTCAGAGACGGTTGGCCTTCCTTGAAATAGTGCAGGTATACCCAGCGTCGCGTCTTGCCGTCGACACCGGTAACCGGCGCTGTAGCGCTCCAGTCGGTTTCCTTCACACCTGGCTCGAAGAAGATGACACGTTGCAGTTGGCCGACGATGTAATGGCGGGCCCTGAGCTCGTCGCACTGGGCGGGCAGCAGGTTGACCGCGTCACGGCCGGCGGGCACCTCCGGCAATAGCGGCCAGTCTTCCTCGCGGATTTCGACCATGTGGTACAGCCCCGGGTAGGGCCCGTGTGCCAGTTCTGCCAGGCGGAAGTCGGCACCCTTGCCGGTGTGTGAGGGGATCAGGTCGTCGATGGTCACGGCGTTGTGCGCCGCGGCCATGCGGCTCATCTGGATCAGTTCCTGTTCGCTGCCGTACAGCGGGTCGATGTCGAAGCTGATGCGGTCGAAGTTGCCGTCCACGCTGGGGGTGAGTTCGCGACCGCGAATCCCGCCTGACAACTTGATCGGGCCGGTGTGCAGGCCCTGGATGCCGATATCCGACAAGCGCTTCCACAGCGCTTCGTGGGCCAGGGCGCCGAGCACCGAGCAGCCTGGCGGGGCGATGATGGCGTCGGGGTACACCGTCAGCCAGACTGAGGCGATCTCGGTGGCGCGGCGGGGCTGGGCTTCGGCGTACGGCTGCTGCCACAACCGGGACTGGCCTGAATACAGCCTGGCGCGCGCTTGGGAGGCCTTGAGCATGGCGCGGTCTTCGAGCCATTTGACGTATGACGGGTCGGGCTGGGTCATTTCGCGTCCTCTTTGCGTGTCGGCACCGGCTCAGGTTATGACGGCATAGGTGGCTGATCGTTCGGCTCGAGATCGGTTTTGCCTTCATCGCCGGCAAGCCAGCTCCCACAGGTACTGCACAGGTCTGAATGCATGTGAAATACCTGTGGGAGCTGGCTTGCCGGCGATTAGGCCTTAACAGGCGCAGATGCTGGCCGAATAGGCACCCGGGCCGCCTCCCGCAGGCTTTCCAGCAAGTCCAGCACCGCGCCTTCGATATGCGGCTCATCACGCCAGCACATGCCAATCGACCCTTCCGCCTCCAGCTCGAAATCCAGCCGCTGCAGCAACCCGCGCCCATGGAAATGCTCGGCGACCCGCCCCGAAGCCACCGACAGCATGTCGCTGTTCTGCATCAACCACAGGTTGGCCATCAGCGATGACGACTCGATACGGCACGGCAGCGGTTTGCGCCCGGCGTTGCTCAGGGCGGTATCCAGGCGATTGCGAATCGGCGTGGCCGGTGGCCACAGCAGCCAGTCGTACTGGTACAGGTCGTCCCAGCTCAGGCCCGTGCGTGTGGCCAATGGATGGTCGGGGCGGGCGACCACCTGCATCGGTTCACGGAACAGCATTTCGCTGTGCAGCGCCTGGCTCGGCTGGTAATTGTCGACGCGCCCGACCACCACGTCCAGCTGGCCCAGCTGAAGGCGCTCCAGCAGCACGTTCATGGTGCTTTCCTGCAGTGATACCTGCGCTTTCGGGTGCTTTTCCAGGAAGTAGAGGATGGCATCCGGCACCAGGCTCGGCGCCGAAGCGGGCGAGGTGCCGATGGCCACGTTGGGCGTATTGCCTTCGCGCAAGGCATCGAGGTTGCTCTGCGCCCGCTCCATTTCGCTGAGGATGCGCCGCGCATGGTTGACCAGCAACGTGCCCTCTGCGGTCGGCCTCAGGCCGCGGGCATGGCGCTCGAACAGGAGCGCGCCGGCGTCTTCCTCCAGCTCCTTGAGGAACTTCGACAGGCCGGGCTGGGTGGTATAGGCCTGCCGGGCGGTGTCGCTGAGGTTGCCGGTTTCGGCCAAGGTCACCAGCAGTTGCAAGTGGCGCGGGCGCAGGCGGCGGGTCCAGTGCATGGCGTATCTCTCATCATCTTTTTTATATGGCTGCATATGAAAATATCATTTTTTTTGTATGTGGCGCGGGCGTTTAATCGGACCCACAACGGGGGCGCTGCCACGGCCATCCGCCCCTCCACAGCCCACCACAGGTGACGCGATGCATAACAACGACAACATCGACACGGCCCGCGCCGGCTTCTATCAACGCATCGACAGCCAGGCGTTGTTCCCGCTGTGGGAGCAACTGCACAACCTGGTACCGCCACAGCCCACCACAGCGTGCGTTGCCGCGCTTTGGCGCTTCAGCGAAGTGCGCCCGTATCTGATGGAAGCTGGCCAGCTGATCAGCGCCGAAGAAGCCGTGCGCCGGGTACTGGTGCTGGAAAACCCGGGTATTCGCGGCCAGGCCTCGATCACTCCCAGCCTGTACGCCGGCCTGCAATTGATCCTGCCGGGCGAAATTGCCCCCAGCCACCGCCACAGCCAATCGGCGCTGCGCTTCGTGGTCGAAGGCAAGGGCGCCTATACGGCCGTGGACGGTGAGCGCACGACCATGCACCCGGGCGATTTCATCATCACCCCGTCCTGGACCTGGCACGACCATGGCAACCCGAGCGAAGCCGAGGGCGGTGAACCGGTGATCTGGCTGGACGGCCTCGACATCCCCACGGTGCGTTTCTATGGCGCGGGCTTTGCCGAGAACTACCCCGAAGCGGTGCAGCCCGTCAGCCGGCCCGAGGGCAACAGCCTGGCCCGTTATGGCGCCAACATGCTGCCGCTGCGCCATGAGGTACAGGGCACCACCTCGCCGATTTTCAGTTACCCCTATGCGCGCACCCGCGAAGCCTTGGCCACGCTTGAACGCCAAGGCGAAGTGGATGCATGGGACGGCGTGAAGCTGCGCTACGTCAACCCAGCCACCGGGGGCTGGGCCATGCCCACCATTGGCACCTGCATGCAACTGCTGCCGCGCGGTTTCGTCGGCAAGACTGCCCGTTGCACCGACGCCACCGTGTACTCGGTAGTCGAGGGCCGTGGCCGAGCGGTCATCGGCGGGCAGACCTTCCACTTTGAGCCCAAGGACACCTTCGTGGTGCCGAGCTGGGTGCCGTTGAGCCTGCAGGCCGACGACGAGTGTGTGCTGTTCAGCTATTCCGACCGGCCGGTGCAGGAAGCCCTAGGGCTGCTGCGCGAAGCCCGCGAACACCATTGATCCAAGGAATCCCTGCCATGACTTACCTGTTCGAACCTGCCGCCACCCCCAGCCTGCCGATTGCCGGCAGCGACCAGCGCTTCCCGGTACGCCGTGTGTACTGCGTCGGCCGCAACTACGCTGCGCACGCCCGGGAAATGGGCTTCGACCCCGACCGCGAGCCGCCGTTCTTCTTCTGCAAGCCTGCTGACGCCGTAGTGCCGGTGGCCGAGGGCCAGACCCTGGAGCTGCCGTACCCGGCAGAAACCAGCAACTACCACTATGAAATCGAGCTGGTTGCGGCCATCGGCAAAGGCGGGCGCGACATTCCGCTGGAGCAGGCCAACCAGCATGTGTTCGGTTACGCCGTTGGCCTGGACATGACCCGCCGCGACCTGCAGATGAAGATGCGCGAGATGGGCCGCCCGTGGGAGATCGGTAAAGCGTTCGATGCCTCCGCGCCAATTGCACCGTTGCACCCTGCAAGCCAGGTCGGCCACCCGGCGCAGGCCGGCATCTGGCTGCAGGTAGAGGGCGCGGACCGTCAGCGCAGCGACATTGACAAGCTGATCTGGTCGGTGCCGGAAACCATCGCCTACCTGTCGCGTTTCTTCGAACTGCAGCCCGGCGACCTGATCATGACCGGCACCCCCGAGGGCGTTGGCCCGGTGGTGGCGGGTGAGTTGATGGTGGGCGGGGTCGACGGTCTGGGCGAGCTCCACGTCCGCGTCGTCTGACTGCCCTGGGCCGGCGCCGTCGGCCCTTCCTCCTGGTTTTACACGTGGCCTGCGCCAGGCGCCGGCCCGGAGGTTTCGCTCATGTCTTCCACTGACAAAAACAACACCGTGGATGTACAAGCCTTTATCGACAGCCAACCGGTTGCCACCTTCCAGTGGCGCATCCTGTTGCTGTGTTTTCTGGTGACCGCCATCGATGGCCTGGACACGGCGGCGATCGGTTTCATTGCCCCGGCATTGCGCGAGCACTGGCAGATCGGCGCCGCCGACCTTGGCCCGGTGCTGGGCGCGGCGTTGGTCGGTTTGATGCTCGGCGCGTTCATGGCCGGGCCGCTGGCCGACCGCTTCGGCCGCAAGCGCGTGCTGTTGCTGTCGGTGGCCTGCTTCGGTGCCTTCAGCCTGGCTGCTGCGTTTGCCCAGGACCTGCACAGCCTGGCGGTGCTGCGCCTGCTCACCGGCCTGGGCCTTGGCGGGACAATGCCCAACGCCATCACCCTGACCTCCGAGTACTGCCCGCAGCGGCGTCGTTCGCTGATGGTGACCGGCATGTTTTGCGGTTTCACCTTGGGCTCGGCCTTGGGCGGGGTGGTCGCTGCGCAGCTGCTGCCGATGTTCGGCTGGCGCAGCGTGCTGGCCCTGGGTGGGGTGCTGCCGCTGGCGTTGCTGCCAATCCTGGTACTGGCCTTGCCCGAGTCAGTGCGCTTTCTGGTGCGGCGTAACCCGGGCGATGCCAAGGCACTGGCTATCGTGCAGCGCATGGGTGCTTTGCCGGCGGGTTGCCAGGGCTTGCGCCTGGACGACGTGGTGGAAGGGCATTCGCCGGTCCGGCAGATTCTTGCCACACCGTTACGTCGCGGCACCCTGGCGCTGTGGCTGGTGTTCTTCGTGAGCCTGCTGATCATCTACGGCATGACCAACTGGCTGCCACTGCTGGTGCGCGACACGGGCCTTAGCCTGAGCCAGGCAGCGCTGGTCAGCGCGCTGTTCCAGATCGGCGGCACGCTTGGCGCGCTGTGCCTGGGCGCAGCCATGGACCGTTTCGACCCACACAACGTGCTGGTGCTAGCCCTGCTTGGCGGCGCGGCGTGCCTGTTCGCCATCGGCCAATGCCACGGCGACTACGCAATGCTGGGCCTGAGCGTTGCCGGCATGGGCTTTTGCATCAGCGGCTCGCAGGTGGGCGCCAATGCCCTGGCGGCCGCGTTTTACCCCACCGCCAGCCGCGCCACGGGGGTGAGTTGGGCGCATGGGGTAGGGCGTATCGGTTCGGTGTGCGGCACCTTCGGCGGCGCGCTGTTGGTGGATGCCGGGTTGTCCTTCGAGGTGCTGTTCGGCGTGCTCATGCTGCCGGCTGTGCTGGCCGCTGCGGCGATCTTCTTCAAGGGCGCGCAGCCTGCCACCGCACTGCGCGCCAATACCCACGTCACGCTCTGATCGAGCAGGAATACTGCCATGCAGCTCTACAGTTTTTTCAACAGTTCCACGTCGTATCGGGTGCGCATCGCCCTTGCCCTCAAAGGCCTGGAGGTGGACTACCACGGTGTCAACCTGCGTGCCGGTGAACAACGCCAGGCGCAGCACCGTGAGCTCAGCCCGATTGGCGGCGTACCGGTGCTGGTCGGCAATGACGGCGTCAGCCTGACCCAATCGCTGGCCATTATTGACTACCTCGACGCGCTGTACCCCCAGGCGCCGTTGCTACCAAAACAGCCTCTGCTCCGCGCACGGGTGCTGGAAGTCGCACAGTTGATCGCCTGCGATATCCACCCCCTGAACAACGTGCGCGTGTTGGGTTACCTGCAACGCGTGCTGGAAGTGGGGCCTGAGGAAAAAGACCGCTGGTACGCCCACTGGGTGGCCGAAGGCCTGGCTCCGCTCGAAGCCTTGCTGCAACGTCATGGCGATGGGCCGTATTGCTTTGGCGAGCACCCCACCCTGGCAGATTGCTGCCTGGTGCCGCAGGTGGCCAACGCCGAGCGCATGGGCTGTGACCTGCACGCCTACCCACGGGTGATGGCGGTGTACGAGCACTGCCAGGCACAACCCGCCTTCCAGCGCGCCGCCCCGGGTCGCCAACCCGATTTCATCCAATAAGCACCGCAGCCTGTAAGGAGACCCTAACCATGACTGCCCAACAACAAAAAATCATCATCGTCGGCGGTGGCATTGGTGGCCTCGCGGCTGCCCAGGCCCTGACCGCACAAGGTATCCAGGTGCTGCTGCTGGAGCAGGCCGACCACATTGGCGAAATTGGCGCCGGCATTCAGCTTGGGCCCAATGCCTATGCCGCGCTGGATGCCCTGGGCGTGGGCGATGCAGCGCGCAATCGCTCGGTGTTTACCGATCACCTGATCATGATGGACGCCATCGATGCCCATGAAGTAGGGCGCATCGAAGTAGGCGAGCGCTTCCGCCAGCGCTTCGGCAACCCGTATGGCGTGATCCATCGCGCCGACATTCACTTGTCGATTCTCGAAGCGGTGCGGCAGAACCCGCTGATCCGTTTCCAGACTTCGACCCATATCGCCGGAATGGAAATGCACGACCACGGCGTGACCCTGACCGACAGCAAAGGCAACCGCTACCAGGCCGATGCGGTGATTGGCTGCGACGGCGTCAAGTCAGTGATTCGCGAGCGCATGGTCGGCGACCCGGCGCGGGTCACCGGGCATGTGGTGTACCGGGCCGTGGTGGACGTGCAGAACATGCCCGAAGACCTGCGCGTCAACGCACCGATGCTGTGGGCCGGCCCACGCTGCCATTTGGTGCATTACCCGCTGCGCGGCGGCCAGCAGTACAACCTGGTGGTGACGTTCCACAGCCGTCACGAGGAACAGTGGGGCGTGACCGACGGCAGCAAGGAAGAGGTGCTGTCGTACTTCGAAGGCATTCACGAGCGGCCCCGGCAGATGCTCGACCGGCCAACCTCGTGGCGCCGCTGGGCCACGGCCGACCGTGACCCGGTAGAGCAGTGGGGCGAAGGGCGGGCCACCTTGCTGGGCGATGCCGCCCACCCGATGACCCAGTACCTGGCGCAGGGGGCATGCATGGCGCTGGAAGACGCGGTGGTGCTGGGGCAGGCGGTGAAGGCCTGCGAGCATGACCTGCAGGCAGCGTTCCGCTTGTACGAGTCGATCCGTATTCCCCGTACCGCGCGGGTATTGTGGTCTGCGCGGGAAATGGGGCGGCTTTACCATGCCAAGGGTGTCGAGCGGCTGGTGCGTAACCACTTGTGGGAAGGGCGTTCGCAGGATCAGTTTTATGATGCGGTGCAGTGGTTGTATGGCTGGAACATCGATACCTGCCTGAAACGCTGAGGCAATACCGGCCTCTTCGCGGGCGTGCCCGCGAAGAGGCCGAGCCTGCAAACACATAATCACCGCCGCGCCGACAACTGCTGCGGCGCCAGAAACGCATCATGAAAGTAGTTACGCACGGCCTGCATCGCCGGGCTGAACGCCCGCTCCCGGTGCCAGGCCAACCCCACGCTCATCGGCGTAACCGGGTCGCTGATGGTCACTGTCTCGATGCGTTTGCCCTCCAGCGACCAAGGCCGATGTACCAGGTCTGACAGGATCGCCACGCCACTGCCATTGGCAACCATGCTGCGCACGGCTTCCACCGAACTGGTCCGCACCCGCACGCTTGGCCGTTGTCCGGCGTGTTCCCAGTAGCGCATGGCGCTTTGCTCGGCTTCGTCCACGGTCAGCAGAATGAACGGCTCACAGGCCACGTCGGCCAGGCTCACCGACGAGCGCTCGCACAGCGGATGGTGACCGGGCAGCCATAGCCGACGCTCGGAGTTGAACAGCGTCTCCGAAACGATATCGGGGTGGGTGAGGTTGGCGGTGAGCACTACCGCCATGTCGAAACGCCCCTCCAGCAAGCCTTGCTCGATGGCGCTGCGCTCTTGCTCGTACAGCTCCAGGGTCACGTCCGGGTGCCAGTGTTCAAGGCGCTGCAGGTGGTGAGGCAGGAAGTAGCCAATCACGGTGTAGCTTGCCGCCAGGCGCAGCAGGCCGCTTGCACGCACGTTCGGCAGCGGGCTGTTCAACGCGTCATCGACACTGCGCAGAATCACATAGGCGCGGTTCAGAAAGTGTCGGCCAGCCTCGGTCAGGTTCATGCCCTGAGCCGAGCGCTGGAACAGCAGCACGCCAAGCATGGCTTCCAGTTCCTTGATGGCCGTGGTTACCGCCGACTGGGAGATATTCAGGTGGATCGCTGCCTGGGAAATCTGGCCGATCTCGGCGGTTGCGACAAAATAGCGGACCTGGCGCAGGGTCAGTGACACGGTTGGCTCCTGTGGTATCTGATTTTCCGAAGACACCCTATCTGTTTATAAATCTTCCCAAGGGGGTGTGGAGAATCTAACGTGGCTTGCATGCAGTCACAAGCGCCAGGAGAGACAGTCATGCAGGTGGTGGATTTCAACTCGGACATGGGTGAGGGGTTTGGCCCGTGGACCATTGGCGATGGCGTCGACAACGAGCTGATGGGCCATATCAGCACGGCGAACATCGCCACGGGCTTCCATGCCGGCGACCCTGGCACCATGCGCCGCACCGTAGAGCGGGCCAAGGCGTTGGGCGTTGCGGTGGGTGCCCACCCGGGTTTCCGAGACCTGGTGGGCTTTGGCCGCCGGCATATCAACGCCCCGGCCCAGGAGCTGGTCGACGACATGCTTTACCAACTGGGTGCACTGCGAGAAATTGCCCGTGCACAAGGTGTGCGCCTGCAGCACATCAAGCCGCACGGTGCGCTGTACATGCACTTGGCGCGTGACGAGGAAGTCGCGCGCCTGTTGGTGGAAAACCTGCGGGTGATCGAGCCGGAGCTATTGCTGTACTGCATGCCGGGCTCGGTGATCTGCCGTATTGCCCAGGAACTTGGCCAGCCGGTGGTCCGCGAGTTCTACGCCGACCGCGAGTACGACCTGAGCGGCTCTATCGTCTTTACCCGCAATGTGCGTGGCTACGACCCCACGGCGGTTGCAGAGCGGGTACTGCGTGCTTGCCGGCAAGGCGTGGTACGTACGGTCGAAGGCCAGGACCTGGCCATCGCGTTCGACTCCATCTGCCTGCACAGCGATACCCCCGGCGCGCTCGACCTGGTAGAGGCCACGCGCAAGGCGCTGGACGCAGCCGGTATCGTGGTGCGTGCGCCACGTTGAGCCCATGAGGCATCCGGCAGGCACAAGCCGGAGCCCGTATAGGTTGTTTTCGCCTGCCTTTCTATAAAGATTCCAAAAAAGGAACAGTCATGGCCGAATCGCTTGCTACAACCCCGATCCGCTACAGCTTCGGCGCCGACGAGCACCTGTTTGCCGAAGTCAGCGACAGCATGTCGCTGGAAGCCTTCTTCAAGGGCATGGCCGTCACCCGCGCCGTGGAGCGGCTGGCCCTGGAGGGCGTGCTGGACGTGTGCCTGGCCAACGCCTCGTTCCAGATCCGCTTCGACCCGGACCGTATCGCCCCCGATGCACTGCTTGAAGCCGTGCGCGGTGCCGAAGCGCAGGCCGTGGCCGAGCGTTCGTTGCAGACGCGAATCATCGAGATCCCGGTGCTGTACAACGACCCCTGGACCCACGAAACCCTGATGCGCTTTCGTGACCGTCATCAAGACCCGGCCAGCACTGACCTGGAGTACGCGGCACGTATCAACGGCCTGGCCGATGTCGAGGCATTCATCGCCGCACACAGCGGCGCGCCGTGGTTCGTGTCGATGGTCGGCTTCGTTGCCGGCCTGCCCTTCATGTTCCAGATGGTCGAGCGCGAACGGCAGTTGCAGGTGCCCAAGTACCTGCGCCCGCGTACCGACACACCCAAGCTCACCCTGGGCCATGGCGGCTGTTTCGGCTGCATCTACTCGGTGCGCGGAGCAGGGGGCTACCAGATGTTCGGCGTTACCCCGGCACCGATCTACGACCCGCAGCAGACCTTGAACTACCTGAAAGCGCACATGGTGTTCTTCCGTCCGGGTGACATCGTGCAATTCAAACCCATCGACCGCCGTGCCTATGACCAGGCCGTGGCGGATGTTGAAGAAGGCCGTTTCGACCTGCGCATTCGCCCTGTGGAGTTTTCCCTGGACGCCTTCCTCGCCGACCCGGTCGGCTACCCCAAATCGCTGCAGGAGGTATTGGCATGATCAAGGTCCTCAAACCGGGCTTGGCGACGTCTGTGCAGGACCTGGGCCGCGAAGGCTACTACCACTTGGGTATCCCGCCGTCAGGCGCCCTCGACCAGTACGCCCTGAGTGCGGCCAACCACCTGGTGGGCAACCCGGCCGGCGCCGCAGGCCTGGAGTGCGCGCTGGTGGGCCCGGAGCTGGAGTTCCAGCAGGACACACTGGTGGCCGTGTGCGGTGCGCAGATGCCAGCGCTGCTCGATGGTCGCGAGCAGCGCCCGGACACGGCGTTTGCCGTACGTGCCGGGCAGGTGTTGCGTTTCGGCTTTCCCACCGCAGGCGCGCGGGCTTACCTGGCGGTGGCCGGCGGTATCGATGTGCCCGAGGTACTGGGTAGCCGTTCCACCTACGCGTTGGGAGCGTTGGGCGGCTTCCAGGGGCGCAAACTGATGGCGGGCGACCTGCTACCGGTCGGCATGCCCAGCGGCAAGACCCGCGCGGGTGCAAGCCTGCCCATGGCCCTGCGCCAGGCCTTGGGCGGCGAAGTGGTGTTGCGTGTGGTGCCGGGGCTGTACTTTCACCGCCTCACCGAAGCTGCAGCGCAAAGCTTCTTCACCGAAGCCTGGACCGTCGGTTCCGAAGCGGACCGTATCGGCTATCGCTACAAAGGCGGCAGTGCCTTGAGCTTTCAGCCACGGGAACAACCGTTCGGTGCGGGGTCGGATCCGTCGAACATCGTCGACAGCTGCTACCCGATCGGCTCGATCCAGGTGCCGGCAGGGTTGGAGCCGATCATCCTGCACCGCGATGCCGTGTCGGGTGGCGGCTACGCCATGATCGGAACAGTGATCAGCGCCGACCTGGACCTGATCGGCCAGATGCAGCCCAACCAGCAGGCACGGTTCCTGGCGGTAAGCCTGGACCAGGCGCTGGAGGCGCGGCGTTCGTACAAGAAGAAGCTGGCTTGCCTGGCCAGGCTCTTCGGAAATGTTTAGAAACTAGACGAAGAGAAGGATCCTACAACCGTTTAGGAAGCCCCAGACTCCTTGAAGAATTGATTCCCCGATAGTGTTCCTGTCTTCAGCCTGCTGGAAGACAAGGACCACTTCATGCCCGGCCCACTCGATATTCCTCCGGTAAAACCCGAGGGCGCCTCCGATGCCCGCGATGTAACCGAAAACACCCTGCACGGGATGCTCGATGGCCCGCAGGAGACCGGCTCGCCTTACCCGGCCGACGAGGGAAGGCGAGCCGATCACCCGGATTACGAAGGCTACCCCGCGGACCCGGACTTCCAACTGCGCGGCGGCTTCGAGAACCTGATGCTCGACGCCGCCACCCCGCTGTTCGGCCTGGCCATTCGCCTGAGCACACTGGATGACCTGCCCAACATCGCCTATGTGCACAAGACCGTGCAGAACCAGGTCCGCAACATCCGCGAAGAAATCCGGCAGCACGGCTACCCCGTTGCCCAGCAGGAAGTCTACTCCTACGGCCTGTGCCTGTTCCTGGACGAGGCCGTGATGAGCCGCCCCTGGGGCAACAATTCGTGCTGGAGCCACGAACCGCTGCTCAGCATCTTCCACGACGAAACCCAGGGCGGCGAAAAAATCTTCGTGCTGCTCGAACGGGTCATGCAGTCGCCCAAGGAGTTCCAGGATGTACTGGAGTTCCTGTACTTCTGCATTTGCCTGGGCCTGCGCGGCAAGCACGCCCTCGACCCCAAGTGCGACGACATCATCAAGGCCCTGATCTCGCGCATGCACAAGGTCATCCGCGAACTGCGCGGCCCCACGCCGGAAGAGCTCTGCGACCCCTACACCAACGTCGTCGATCGCCCCTACCGCAGGCGGCGTTGGGAATGGCCCTGGTGGAGCCCGTTGGTGCTCTCGGCCATCGCCATGGTCTGCGCCTACAGCTATTACAGCTACCGCCTCGACCTGATCACCGCCGAGGTACTGGAGTCGCTTAACGCCATTTTGTAGCAGTAGCAGGGGATGCCACATGCCTAGCCAAACCGATTTGCGTTTTACCTTCCAGCCGCTGGTTGGCCGCAGCGAGTTCGAGGTGGTGTCGTTCGAACTGGACGAAGCCATCAGCACGCCGTTCCAGTTGCAACTGGAGTTGGTCAGCTTCCAGGACGATGTCGACTTCGGCCAACTGCTCGACAAGCCGGTGCTGTTCACGATCTGGGACGGTGAGCGCCCGCTGCGCTACGTCCACGGCCTGGTCAGCACCTTCAGCCAGGGTGAAACAGGCTTTCATCGCACCCGTTACCACGCCTTGGTCGAACCCACGCTGGCCCGCGCCGGGTTGCGCTCGAACTGGCGCATCTTCCAGCAGAAAACCGTGCCTCAGATTCTGCAGATGATGCTCGAGCGCCAGGGCATCACCGGCTACACGCTGAAGAGCATCGACAAACACGAGGTGCGCGAGTTCTGCGTGCAGGCCGGTGAAACCGACCTCGACTTCATCGCCCGCCTGGCTGCCGAAGAAGGCTTCGTCTACCGCTTCGAACACACGCCAAAAGGCCACACGCTGATCATCACCGACCGGTTGCTGGCGCTGGGGCAGATCAGCCTGGGCGCCATCCAGGCCGACGACGCGGACGACGGTGTCTTCGAGCCGGACGACATCGACCCCAACCAGGTGCTGTACCACGCCAC
>NZ_QKMQ01000028.1:0-34959 GCF_003208145.1 Pseudomonas sp. RV120224-01b
ATCCTCGCAGGATAAGGGGCGCGCGGGGCACACGGTGGCGAAAGTGTTCACTCTCTCATACGTGGTCACAGCTGATTTAGCTGATGCCTACAGGGACTTCACGCCGATACCGTGCGGATCACTCTCCCACGCGGGTGTGCGGACACACACCAGTGCTGGCTACGATCTCTGTCCCGCGCGCACAAACCCTAACAAAGCAAAAGGCGGCTGGCCCTATCGGGCCAGCCGCCTTTTCTTTTTCAAAATGTCAGCGCTGCGCAGATCTGAAGCCGTACATCTCAAGTTTGCTGCGCGACAGCGCAGCCCGGAAGGGCTGGGTGATCTCCCACAGTGATCGCGACAGCTTTCAGTTTTTTTGCAAGGCATTTAGTTCCACTGAAATCGCATTTACCTGAATTCAATACTTCAACCAAACACATGCGAAGGGCGGCGCAGCACCGGGTCGAACGGGTTGACCCGTTCGCCGATCGCCGCCGCCTCACGCTTGAGCAAGGCCACCACAGTCGGCATGCGGTTAGGCCCAAGGCGGTCGCTGATGGTCGCCACGCTCAAGGCCGCCACCGCATGGCCGTTACGGTCCAGGATCGGCACAGCCAGGCCGGCCATGCCGTCCAGCACGCCGGTATTGCGCCCGGCGTAACCCAGGCTGCGCACATTGTCGATTTCGGCACGCAACAGCACTTCGTCGTAATGGTGAAAATCCTTCAGCCGCGGCAGGTTGTAACGGATCACCTCGTCACGTTCTTCCTCAGGCAGGAAAGCCAGAATGGCCAGGCTGCCCTGCCCCACGCCCAACGCCACACGGCCGCCAATGTCGCCGGTAAAGGTGCGGATCGGGTAAGGCCCTTCGCTGCGGTCCAGGCACACGGCGTCAAACCCCGAACGCGCCAGCAGAAAGAGCGAATCACCCAGCGAAGCCGACAGCCGCAGCAGGCTGGGGCGCACCACATCGCGCAAATTGCCGGCCTGCCCGGCCTTGGCCGCCAGGGCAAAGAAATCCAGACTCAGGCGGTAGCGCTTGCTGGTCGCACACTGGTCGACCATGCCTTCTTCGATCAGGCTGCGCAGTAACCGGTGTGTGGTGGGCTGTGCCAGGCCAACCCGCTGGGCCAGCTGGCTGACCTTCTCGCCCTCGCCACCGCAGTCACCCAGCGCTCGCAACACGGCGAACAAACGGGACACGGCACTGACACCCACTTCCCTGGCTTGCTCATTTCGTTTATCGGAATCCATTTTTCGCTAAACCCTCTCAAATTTCATTGAGTGGAATAATTTCAAAATAGCTGTCACTCAGTGAAATTACCCTTTGTCGCCATCCTAATCATTGCCCTACTCTCCGGTCCATAGGGCGATATCACAACATCGGCCGCCGCCACAGAAGCGAGCGCCAACGTCCGTAAAAGCATTGCTTTTCGCCGCTGGCGCTCTGCCCACCCTGAAACTGCCGGTTTACCCCGGTTCCGTTTGCGATGGAGCACAGCCATGACCTTTCTGTTGATCGACAAACTCTGCAAGCGCTATGGCGCCACGGAGGCCGTGGCCAGTTCGTCACTGGCCATCGAAAAAGGCGAGTTTGTCTCCCTGCTCGGCCCTTCCGGCTGCGGCAAGACCACCACCCTGCAGATGATTGCCGGCTTCGTCGAGGTCACCAGTGGCCGCATCGTGCTCGATGGCCGCGACATCACCCACGCCAAACCGGCCAGCCGCGGCCTGGGCGTAGTGTTCCAGAGCTACGCGCTGTTCCCGCACATGACCGTGCGCGACAACGTTGCCTTTGGCCTGCGCATGCGCAAGGTGGGCAATGCCGACATCGCCCGCCGCGTCGACCAGGCGCTGGCGCTGGTGCGCTTGGACAAGCACGCCGACCGCTACCCCCGGGAACTGTCCGGCGGCCAGCGCCAGCGTGTGGCACTGGCCCGCGCGCTGGTGATCGAACCGCCCGTGCTGCTGCTGGACGAGCCGCTGTCCAACCTGGACGCGCACCTGCGTGAAGAAATGCAGTTCGAGATCTGCCGTATCCAGCATGAAGTCGGCATTACCACGTTGATGGTCACCCACGACCAGGCCGAAGCCTTGTCGATCAGCGACCGGGTGGTGGTGATGGAAGCCGGGCGCATCACCCAGGTCGATGACCCTTACCGCCTCTACGAACACCCGGGCACGCCGTTCATTTCCGACTTTGTCGGCAAGGCCAACCGCCTGCGTGGCGTCACCGGCCCCGGCGGCCAACCGCAGGCGGCGGCCCAGGGGCCGCTGACCCTCAGCCTGCGCCCGGAAAAGATCAGCCTCGGCCCGGCGGGCAGCGGCAAACTGGCAGGGCGCATCAGCTGCCGCTACTTCCTCGGCAGCCAGTGGCTGTACCGCGTTGATACTGCCCTGGGCAACCTGGCCGTGGTCCGCGCCAACGATGGCAGCGCGCCGCTGGACGAAGGTGCGCCGGTCGGCCTGGACTGGAACGATGCCCTGCTGCGGGTGCTGAACGCGACCGAGGTGGCGGCATGAGTACGGCAAAACTGCGCAACAACGCCTGGGGCTACGGCCTGAGCAGCCCGGCCCTGCTGTTGTTCCTGGCCTTGCTGGTGATGCCGCTGGGGTTGACCGTGCTGCTGTCGTTCAACGCGTTCGACTACACCAGCGGCATCCAGGCCGGCCAGTACACCTTCAGCCATTACCTGAGCCTGGTGACCGACACCTATTACTACGAGATTTTCTTCCGCACCTTCTGGATCAGCGCCCTGGTCACCTTGCTGTGCGTGCTGATCGGCATCCCCGAGGCCATGGTGCTTAGCCGCATGGGCGCGCCGTGGCGCTCGATCTTCCTGATCCTGGTGCTGACCCCGCTGCTGATTTCGGTGGTGGTGCGCGCCTTCGGCTGGAGCCTGCTGCTGGGCTCTGACGGCCTGATCAACCAAGGCATCAGCGCCCTCGGCGGGCAGCCGGTCAAGCTGCTGTACACCCCGTTTGCGGTGATCATCGGCCTGGTCCACGTGATGCTGCCGTTCATGATCATCCCGGTATGGACCTCGTTGCAGAAGCTCGACCCGGCCGCCGAGCAGGCTGCACTGTCGCTGGGCGCCAGCCAGTGGACGGTGTTCCGTCGCATCGTGCTGCCACAAATCATGCCCGGCGTGCTGTCGGGCACGCTGATCGTGTTCGGCCTGGCGGCCAGCTCGTTCGCCATCCCCGGCCTGCTGGGCGGGCGCCGATTGAAGATGGTCGCCACCATGATCTACGACCAGTACCTGGCCGAACTGAACTGGCCGATGGGCGCCACCATCGCGGTCGCCCTGCTGCTGATCAACCTGCTGGTGATGCTCAGCTGGAACCGGCTGGTGGAACGCCGCTACAAACGCGCACTTGGAGTTTGAACCCATGACCCGTAACGGCCCGCTGGCCCTGTCTTTTCACGCCCTGGTGATGCTGTTCATGCTCGCCCCGCTGGTGGTGGTGTGCCTGGTGGCATTCACCCCGGAAAACACCCTGAGCCTGCCCACCGCCGGCTTCTCGCTGCGCTGGTTCAGCGCCGTGTTCGAGCGCGCCGACTTCCTTGACGCGTTCTACAACAGCCTGAAACTCGCCGCCCTGGCGGCCTCGCTGGCCACCTTGATCGCCGTGCCCGCAGGCCTGGCGCTGACCCGCTACAGCTTCCCGGGCCAGGGCTTTGTCAACGGCCTGCTGCTGTCACCCATCATCATCCCGCACCTGGTGCTGGGTGTGGCCCTGCTGCGGCTGTTCGCCTTGCTTGGGGTCAATGGCAGCTTCGCCTGGCTGGTGTGCGCCCATGTGGTAGTGATTACTCCCTACGTGCTGCGCCTGGTGCTGGCTGCCGCCATTGGCATCGACCGCAGCGCCGAACAGGCCGCACAGAGCCTGGGCGCAGGCCGGGTCACGCTGTTCTGCAAAGTGACCCTGCCGATGATCTTGCCTGGGGTAGCCGGTGGCTGGCTGCTGGCGTTCATCAACAGCTTCGACGAAGTCACGCTGTCGATCTTCGTCACCTCACCCGCCACCCAGACCCTGCCCGTGCGCATGTACGTGTACGCCACCGAATCGATCGACCCGATGATGGCCGCCGTTTCGGCGCTGGTGATCGCCGTCACCGCCCTGACCATGGTCGCCCTGGACCGGGTATACGGCCTGGACCGCGTACTGGTAGGCAAGCAATGACAAGGAATGCCCCTATGCCCCTGTTCAAGCGCGTGGCCGAGCACGACCGCGAGCCGCTGCCCTTTTTGCTCGACGGCCAGCCAGCCCAGGGCATGAACGGCGACACCCTGCTGACCGCCATCCTGACCAACGCCACGCACCTGCGCGGCAGCGACTTCAACGCCGAGCCGCGCGCCGGTTTCTGCCTGATGGGCGCCTGCCAGGACTGTTGGGTACGCCTGCAGGATGGGCGCCGGGTGCGCGCCTGCTCGACCTTTCTGGAAGCCGGCCAGTGCATCACCCGCGACCCGGGGCGCCGGCCATGACTGCAATCGTGATCATCGGTGCCGGCCCCGCCGGCATCCGCGCCGCGCAAACCCTGGTGGCCCATGGCGTGCGCCCGGTGCTGCTGGACGAAGCCAGCCGCGGTGGTGGGCAGATCTACCGCCAGCAGCCGGCCAACTTTCGCCGGTCGGCCAACGCGTTGTACGGCTTCGAGGCCGGCAAGGCACAAGCCGTGCACACCACCCTTGAGCAACTGCGCAGGCAACTCGACTACCGCCCGGACACCTTGGTGTGGAACGCCGAGCAGCAGGTGCTGGACACCTTGCAGCAGGGTGAGTTGGCCGACCGCCTGGCGTTCGACCGGGTGATTGTCGCCACCGGCGCCACCGACCGCGTGTTGCCGATCCCCGGCTGGACCTTGCCTGGGGTCTATACCCTGGGCGCTGCACAGATTGCCCTGAAGTTCCAGGGCTGCGCCATCGGCGAGCGGGTGGTGCTGGCAGGCAGTGGGCCGCTGTTGTACCTGGTGGCCTATCAGTACGCCAAAGCCGGCGCCACGGTCAGCGCAGTGCTCGACACCTCGCCGTTCAGCGCCCAGGTACGTGCCCTGCCACGCCTGCTGCTGCAGCCGGGCACCTTTGCCAAGGGCCTTTACTACCGCGCCTGGCTTGCCCGCAAAGGCGTACCGGTGCACCAGGGCGTAACCCTGCTCGGCATTGACGGCGAACAACGCGCCAGCGGCGTTCGCTGGTCACTCAACGGCCAACAGCATCAACTGCCCTGCGACGCTGTGGCCTTCGCCCACGCCCTGCGCAGCGAAACCCAGCTGGCCGACCTGCTGGGCTGCGAGTTTGCCTGGAACACCCTCAACCGCGCCTGGCTACCGGTGCGTGACCCCCAGGGCCGCGCCAGCAGCCCCGGCGTGTACCTGGCGGGCGACGGTGCCGGCATCCTGGGTGCCGATGGTGCGGAGATGACCGGCGAACTGGCAGCCCTGACGCTGCTGGCCGATCTCGGCAAGCCTGGCAACCCGCAACGCCAGCGGCAGCTGGAAAAGCGCTTGGCCACGTTGCAACGCTTTCGTCAGGGCCTGGAGCAAGCCTTCCCGTTCCCCGAACAATGGGCCAGCCAAGCCTCCGACCAGCTGACCGTGTGCCGTTGCGAGCAGGTCAGCGCCGGGGAAATCCGCGCTACCGTGCGCGCCGGGCACTGGGAAATCAACCGGGTCAAGGCTATGTGCCGGGTCGGTATGGGCCGCTGCCAAGGCCGTGTGTGCGGCGCCGCTGCCGCCGAGCTGATCGCCTGCGAAAGCGGTCGGCCCATTGATCAGGTCGGGCGTTTGCGCGGCCAGGCACCCGTCAAACCGCTGCCCTTTGGTCTGGAGATAAAGCCATGAGGCTGCTTGAAGTGGACGCCATCATCGTCGGTGGCGGCATCGTCGGCAGCAGCGCTGCCTTGACCCTGGCCCGTGCTGGCCAACAGGTGGCGCTGCTGGAGCGCGACTTCTGCGGCTCGCATTCCAGCGGGGTGAACTACGGCGGCGTGCGCCGACAGGGACGCTCGCTGGCCCAGCTGCCGTTGTCGATGCGCGCCCATGCCATCTGGGGGCAGCTGCGCGAATGGATCGGTATTGACGGCGAGTACGCCCGCAGCGGCCACCTGAAGCTGGCCCGCAGCGAAACCGATTTCGATGCCCTGAAGGCCTATGCACGCCGTACCGAGGCCTTTGACCTGCGCCTGCAACTGCTGGAGCGCCGCGAGCTGCGCCAGCGCTTCCCCTGGGTGGGCGACATCGCCGTCGGTGCCTCGTATTGCCCCGAGGATGGCCACGCCAACCCTCGCCTTGTATCGCCGGCGTTCGCCCAGGCGGCCCGGCACAGCGGTGCCGAGGTGCACGAGCAGTGCAAGGTGCTTGATGTAGACCACGACGGCCAGCGCTTCAGCGTACATACCAGCAACGGCCAGTGCTTCAAGGCACCCTGGCTGTTGAACTGCGCCGGCGCCTGGTCGGCGCAGCTGGCCGAACAGTTCGGCGAACCGGTGCCACTCACCGCCGCCCACCCGGCCATGCTGGTCACCGAGCCGCTGCCGCTGTTCATGACCGCCAGCACCGGGGTCGAAGGCGGCGGTATCTACGCCCGCCAGGTAGCGCGCGGCAACTGCGTGCTCGGCGGCGGGCGCGGCTTTGCCCTGACCCCGACCACCGCACGCCCGGGCCAGGCCGCCGTGCTCGACATATTGCGCAACACCACCGAACTGTACCCGGCCCTGGCCGGCGCCCAGGCCATCCGCACCTGGAGCGGCACCGAAGGCTACCTGCCCGACGACGAACCGGTGCTTGGCCCCAGCCTGCACCAACCCGGCCTGCTGCACGGCTTCGGCTTTGCCGGCGCGGGTTTCCAGATTGGCCCGGCGGCGGGTGAAGCACTGGCGCAATGCATCCTGCAAGGCGCACCCGCCATCAGCCTGTCGGCCTTTTCCATCCACCGTTTTCAGCCCAACCACCACCACAAGGAAAACCTGTCATGACGCACAAGCAACGTTTGCTCGCCCTGTTCTGCACCGTGCCCGGCCTGTTCGCCTGCCTGCCCGCCATGGCCCAACCCACGCTGTACCTGGGCATGAACGGCGGCACCATGGAACGGCTGTTCAGCGACAACATCCTGCCCCGGTTCGAGAAGGCCAACGATGTAAAGGTGGTGATCGTGCCCGGCACGTCGGCCGACATCCTGGCCAAGGTCCAGGCTACGCCGAACAAGCCGTCGATCCATGTGATGGTGCTGGATGACGGCATCATGTACCGCGCCATTGGCATGGGGCTGTGCAGCACGCTCCAGCCCAACCCGACCCTGGCCCAGCTGCCGGAAAAGGCCCTGATCAAGGACAAGGCCGCCGCCGTCAGCCTGGGGGTAACCGGGCTGGCCTACAACAGCCGCCTGTTCAAGGAAAAGGGCTGGGCCGCACCCACCTCGTGGAATGACCTGGCCGACCCGCGCTTCAAAGACAAGGTGGTGTTCCAGTCGATGGCCTCGTCCACCTTCGGCCTGCACGGTTTCCTGATGTACAACCGCCTGCACGGCGGCACCGATACCGACGTCAACCCGGGCTTCGCGGCCTGGAAGCAGAACGTTGGCCCGAACGTGCTGGAGTACATCCCCAACTCGGCCAAGCTCTCGGAAATGGTGCAAACCGACGAAGCCGCGCTGTTCCCGCTCACCCCCACCCAGGTGACGGCACTGAAGCTCAAAGGCATCCCGGTGGAGTACGCAGCGCCCAAGGAAGGCGCCGTGGTGCTCAACCAGGCCGAATGCGTCACCGCCAACAACGACCAGCCGGAGCTTGCGCAAAAGCTCGCCGAATTCCTGCTGAGCCCCGAAGCGCAGGCACCGGCTCTGGAGCTGGGTGACCAGATCCCGTCCAACCCCAACACCCCGACCAGCGACAAGACCCGCGGCCAGGTCGAGGCCATGCAGACCTACCTGCAAACGGCCGTGACCATCGACTGGGACCAGGTCAACACCCAACGTCCGGAATGGAACGCCCGCTGGAATCGCCAGATCGAGCGATAGGCCGAGGCCACCTGGCCCGCTGCCGGCACCTCAGGTGCCGGTCGGCGGGCGCACCACCCGCTTGAGCCACCTGTAAACGTACGAATGCTCTGCCCTGCACAGGCGCGGACAGGGCTTCTGCACGCCTGCAAAACGGCTCAGGCACCCCTTGCATCACGCTGCCACCTAACTAGAACAAGCAAACGGAGCATGAAATGAGCATCAACACACTCGGCGTCACCGCCCTTTTGCTGGCGTCTGCCAGCCCCTTGCTGCAGGCCAGCGAGCAGTCCGAATCGGCAGGGTTCATCGAAGGCAGCAAGCTGTCTGTCAAGGCACGCAACATGTACATGCAGCGTGACAACCGCGCCAGCGGCGCACGGCAAAACTACGGCGAGGAATGGGCCCAGGGCTTTATCGGTACCTTTCAGTCCGGCTTCACCCAAGGCACCGTCGGCTTTGGCATCGACCTGATCGGCCAGTACGCCTTCAAGCTCGACACGGGTGACGGCCGCACGGGGGGCGGTACGGGCTTGCTGGAGCAGGACAGCCATGGCGCCAAGCAAGACATGAGCAAAGCCGGCGCAGTGCTGAAAATGCGCGCGTCCAACACCGTGCTCAAATACGGCACGCAGGTAATGGCAGTGCCTGTGCTGGCCACCTCCGACAGCCGCCTGCTGCCGGAAACCGTCGACGGTTTCTCGCTCACCAGCAAGGAAATCCGCAATCTGCAGTTGGACGCGGGGCACTTCACCGGCCTGACCAACCGCAACCAGTCATCCCGAGACAGCGGGCACATGACCGCCGTGGACTACCTGGGCGGGGTGTACACGTTCAATGAGCGGCTCTCCAGCAGCCTGTACTACGCCAAAACTGCCGAGCACTTTCGCAAGTACTACGTGAACACCCGCTACCTGTTGCCGCTGGGTACCGGCCAGTCGCTGAAGTTCGACTTCAACGCCTACGACACGCAAAGCATCGGCCAGGCCCGCAGTGGCGACCTGGACAACCGCATCTGGAGCCTGGGCGGTACCTGGACGCTGGGTGCTCATGCCTTCACCCTGGCCTACCAGAAGGTGTCCGGCACCGGCGACTACGTGTACGGGCCAGACGGCAACGCGGTCTACAACTTTGCCAACTCGGTGCAGTACTCGGACTTCGACTACGAGAACGAAAAGTCCTGGCAGGCCCGCTACGACCTGAACATGGCCGCTTATGGCGTACCGGGGCTGAGCTTCATGACCCGCTATGTGAAAGGCACCGACTTCAAGAGCGGTACCGGTGGTGACCTGGATGGCAAGGCCTGGGAGCGTGACGTTGAAGTACGCTATGTGGTGCAGGCCGGCGCAGCCAAGGACTTGTCGTTCCGGGTGCGGCAGGCCAGCTACCGTAGCTCGGAGCGTGGCGGCCAGATTGATGAAGTGCGGGTGATTACCGAGTACCCGCTCAACATTTTCTGACGACTCAGTGCGCAGCTGTTCAGGATTGCGCGGTCAATGTGGGAGCTGGCTTGCCGGCGATGGGCCGCAAAGCGGCCCCAATTGCACAAGGCTCTGCCCCGACATCAGCTGCGACACATTCCCCTCAATCCAGAACTGGCCGCAACAACGCCTGCGCCTCATACAGCGTCGGCACATACCGCAACCGAATTTCATCCACGCTCAGGCGCGAAGCATGGGTTGTGATGGTGAGCGTTGCTTTCAACTGCCCGGCCCGATCCAGCAACGGTACCCCCAGCACACGCATACCCATCTCGTATTCCTGGTCGACCATGCAAAAGCCCTGCGTTTTCACCCGCAGCAACTCCGCCTCCAGCAGCCCACGGTCAGTCTGTGTGTAAGGCGTCAGTGCCCGCAGCGGGTTGCGTGCAAAGTAGTCATCCCGCTCGTTTTCATCCAGCCAGGCCAGCCATATCCTCCCCCCCGCCGTGCAATACATCGGCACCCGCGAGCCTGGCCTGATCGACAACGACGCCACATGGCTGTAGCGGCTGCGCACCAGGTGGATGATCTCGTCGCCATCGCGGGTGCCCACTGATACATGCTCCTGGGTCTGCCGCGCCACCTGCTCGACGATCGGCCGCAGCATGCGCGGCAGTTGCGCCGAGTCGACATACGCCTGACCAAGGCGCAACGCCTTGGGCGTCAGCCAGTACTCGCGGCTGTCGGTTTCGGCAAAGCCCTCATGCACCAAAGTCAGTAGAAAGCGCCGGACGGCGCTGGGCGTAAGGCCAGACAGCCTGGCTGCCTGCGGCACGCTCAGGCGTGGCTGCTCGGCGCTGAACAGTTGCATCAGGGCCAGGCCTTTCTGCAAGCCGGCAATCAGGTCACGGGGGTGAATGGCGGGGGTGTTCATGCCTTCAACTCGCTAGCAGGGAGAAAAACAGCCGATTACCGCGATAACCGGAACATGACTGCGATTATCGCACTAAACCCCCGATTAGCGCATTGTTGCCCACACCCCGCTGCTTCACGCTGACCGCCATAACAACGCCAATAAGGAGGTCAGCATGATTCGTGGTTCAACTGAACTGGTCGCCATCGTCGGTTCGCCCATCGCCCAGGTGAAGTCCCCGGAAAACTTCAACACCTGGTTCACCCACAACAATTGCAACCTCGCCATGCTGCCCATCGACCTGCACCAGGCGGCGCTGGACAGCTTTGCCGACACCCTGCGCGGCTGGCAAAACCTGCGCGGCTGTGTGGTCACCGTGCCGTACAAGCAGGCGCTAGCCAACCGCCTGGACAGCCTGAGCGAACGCGCGGCGGCACTGGGGTCGGTCAATGTGATACGCCGCGAGCGCGACGGGCGCTTGCTGGGCGACAACGTGGACGGCGCCGGCTTCCTGGGCGCTGCGCGCAAGCATGGCTTCAAACCGACAGGCAAGCGGGCATTGGTGATCGGTTGCGGCGGTGTTGGCAGCGCCATCGCCTATGCGCTGGGCGAGGCAGGTATTGCCGGCATTACCCTCAGCGACCCCAGCACAGCGCGCATGGGGGCGGTGTGCGAACTGCTCGGCAATGCCTTCCCTGAGCTTACGGTCAGCACACAGTTCAGTGGGCTGGAAGACTTCGACCTGGTGGCCAACGCCTCCCCGGTCGGCATGGGCACAAGCGCAGAGCTGCCGCTGCCCGCCGCCCTGCTGGCTACCCTGCAACCCGACACCCTGGTGGCCGACGTGGTCACTTCGCCCGAGATCACCCCACTGCTGAACCGCGCACGGCAAGTTGGCTGCCCGATCCAGACAGGGCCGGAAATGGCCTACGCCCAACTCGGCCACCTTGGCGCCTTCATGGGCGTGACGCCGCTGGAGATCTGAAGCCATGGCAACCCTTGAACACACACAACACAGCGTTGACCTGGTGGTACTGGGCAGTGGCGCCGGCGGCTTGGCTGCGGCTGCCACCGCCGCCTGCCGCGGGCTGAAGGTGCTGGTCGTGGAAAAGGCCGAACGCTTTGGCGGCACCTCGGCGATTTCCGGCGGTGCGGTATGGCTGTACGGCACCGATCAGGCCCGTGACGCGGGTGCCAAGGACTCCCCCGAGGCCATGCGCACCTACCTCAAACACGTCATCGGTGATGGCTACGACCCCATGCTCTGCGACGCCTTCATCGAGCATGGGCACCAGGCGCTGCGCTGGCTGGAGCAGCACACCGAACTGCGCTATGCCTTGCGCCCTCACTCGCCCGACTACTACCCGGATGCGCCCGGCGCCACGCAGTTCGGCCGCGCACTGGAAATGGTCGAGTACGACGGCAAGCACCTCGGCCAGCGCTTCAAGGACCTGCAGATGCCACCGCCCGGCATGCTGCTGTTCGGCGGCATGATGGTGAACCGCGTGGATATCCAGCATTTTCTCAGTATTCGCCGCTCGCTCAGTTCGCTGTGGCATTGCCTGAAACTGATGGCGCGCTACGCGCGGGACCGCCTGCAGCACCCGCGTGGCACTCGGCTTACCACTGGCAACGCCTTGATCGCCCGCCTGGCCACCAGTGCCTTCGCCCATGGCACGCAACTGTGGTTACGCAGCGAAGCCGAAGCGCTGATTGTCGAGCACGGCGTGGTGACCGGCGTGGTTGTACTGCACGAGGGCCGACGTCAGCGGGTAATGGCACGTGGCGGCGTGGTGTGCGCCATGGGCGGGTTCGCTGCAGGTGCACTGGCCGCCAGCTACCGCCCCGCCCAAGAAGCGCCGCACCTGACCATGTCGCCCGCCTGCAACGACGGTGCTGCCCTGCGCCTTGGTCAGGCGGTGTCGGCCGCCGAGGGCGAAGGCCTGGCGGCCAACTTCTTCTGGGCGCCGGTTTCCGAACGGCGCCATGCCGGTGGCCAGCGGGAGCGCTTCCCGCACCTGGTCACCGACCGCGCCAAGCCTGGCGTGATTGCGGTAGACCCGGCCGGGCGGCGCTTCGTCAACGAGTCCGACTCCTACCATCACTTCGTGCAGACCATGTTCGCCAACGGCATTGCCAGCTGCTGGCTGGTGTGCGATGCCGAGGCGATGAACCGTTATGGGCTCGGCCTGGCGCGGCCGAAGCCTGTGAACAACCAGGCGTTGATCGACGCCGGATACCTGTACCGGGCCGCTACACCGCAAGCCCTGGCCCAGGCCATTGGCGTAGAGCCCAAAGTGTTCGCGCAAACCCTTGAGCAGTTCAACACGGATGCCCGCAATGGCATCGACCGTGCGTTCGGCAAAGGCAGCAACAGCTACAACCGCTACATGGGCGACCCGCAACACACGCCCAACCCCTGCCTGGCGCCGTTGAGCAACGGGCCGTTCTACGCCATCCGCATTCACACCGGCGACCTCGGGTCGGCCCGTGGCCTGGTGACCAACGCCGATGCCAACGTGCTTGACCGTAGCGGCCAGCCAATTGCCGGGCTGTACGCAGTCGGCAACGACATGAACTCACTGATGAAGGGCACCTACCCCGGCCCCGGCATCACCCTGGGCCCTGCCCTCACCTTCGGCTGGCTTGCTGCCAACCACATCACCGCGCGCCTGCAGGCGCCGGCCACCCATACGGAGACCCCGGCATGTACTACGAACTGAGAACCTACACCCTCGACCCACTGAAAATGGCCGACTGGCTAGCCCTTTACCAAAGCCACGCGCTGGACGTGCAAAGCGAACACCTGGGTAACCTGGTCGGCTTTTTCACCAGCGAGTTCGGCGACGTCAACCAGGTGGTGCACATCTGGGGCTATGCCAGCCTCGACGATCGCATCGCACGGCGCACAGCCATGGCAGCGGACCCACGCTGGGCAGCGTTTTCGCGGCTTAACCGCGAGCTCGGGGCCGTTGTACGCCTGCAATCGCGGCTGCTGCGGCCCACCGGTTTTTCGCCGCTGCAGTAAAACGCGCCATCCTCTACCAACGCCTGAGCGGACCCCCTTCATGCAACCCCTCGAATGTGACGTACTCGTCATTGGCTCCGGCGCTTCGGGCCTGGCTGCCGCCGTAACCGCCGCGCATCACGGCCTGCATGTGATCGTTGCGGAAAAAGCCCGCCAGCTGGGCGGCACCAGCGCCTGGTCGGGGGGCTGGTTGTGGATACCGCGCAACCCGCTGGCCATCGCTGAAGGCATCGTCGAAACCGACGATGCCCCAGAGCGCTACCTGCGTGCGCAAACCCACACCCACGAACTGGACACGCTTCAACGTGCGTTCCTGCGCCATGGCCCGGAAATGGTGGCGTTTTTCCAACAGCACACGGCGGTACAGTTCCAGAGTGGCAGCCGCATGCCCGACATGCGTGAAGGCGATGGCAGCGCACACGGCGGTCGATCACTGTGTGCCCTGCCCTACGACGGGCGCCAGCTCGGGCCTTGGCTGCACACATTACGCCCACCGCTGGACATCGTCAGCCTGGCCGGCATGGGCATTGCCGGTGGCACCGACATGGCCGCCTTCTTCAACGCCACCCGCTCGGCCAAGGCGGCGCTGCATGTCAGCAAACGCCTGCTGCGCCATGGGCGAGACCTGCTGCTGCATCGTCGCGGCCAGCAGTTGGTCAATGGCAACGCGCTGGTCGCACGCTTGTTACGCAGCGCCCTCGACCTTGATGTGACACTGCTGACCAATAAACCGGCCAGCGACCTGCTGGGAGAAGGCCGGGTCAGTGGCGCACGGTTTGCCGACGGCCAGGTCATCCAGGCACGCCATGGTGTGGTGTTGGCCTGCGGTGGCTTCCCGCATGACCGCCAGCGCATCGCGCAACTGATGCCGCATGCGCCGCAGGGTGACCAGCACTACTCCGCAGCACCCAGGGAAAACAGCGGCGACGGCCTGCGGTTGGGTGAACAAGCCGGTGGCCTGGTCAGTACGGCACTGGCCCAGGCTGGCGCCTGGGCACCTGTATCGAAGGTGCCACGCGGCGATGGCAGTTTCGGCCATTTCCCGCACCTGATCGACCGCGCCAAACCTGGCTTCATCGCGGTACGTCGCGATGGCCGACGCTTCGTCAACGAGGCCGATTGCTACCATGACTTCATGAACGCACTGTTCGCCGCTACACCGCACGGCGAAGCACCTGAAGCCTGGCTGATCTGCGACCACGCAGCACAACGTCGTTACGGCATTGGCTGGGCCAAGCCCTTTCCGTTCTCTACCCGCTTCTATCAACGCCGTGGTTACTTGCACAGTAGCGCCAGCCTGGCGGAACTGGCGCAGCGCTGCGGGATCGATGCCGTGCAGCTGCAGCGCACGATTCACGACTTCAACCGGCATGCAGCCCAAGGTGAGGACCCGGTATTCCAACGCGGCGCATCGGCCTACAACCGGGCTCAGGGCGAACCGTTGCAAGCCCCCAACCCGTCGCTGCGGCCCTTGCTGCATGGGCCGTTTCACGCCGTGGAGCTACTGCCGGGCAGCCTGGGCACCTTCGCCGGCCTGGGCACAGACGCCTCGGCCCGTGTGCTGGACCACGCTGGGCAGCCGATACCCGGCCTGTTTGCGGTGGGCAACGACATGCACAGCGTCATGGGTGGGCACTACCCCAGCGGTGGCATTACCCTTGGGCCGGGGATGACCTTCGGGTATCTGGCCGGTAGGGCGTTGAGCGGCTTAAGCTCGCCATGACCTCAGCAAGACATGGCGTCATAAAGGCTGTTCATGCGGTTGCCCCGATTGAGCAACCTTGGGTGACGGTTGCAACAACCCGCGTGGCAAGCGGAAACCTTTGAACGGTTGCTGGGTAATGGGGTTGAAGGCCTTTTCAGCATTCAACCGATAGCGCATTACACCGTCACCCGTCCTGAAGCTCAGGTCCACGCTGGTCGCCGTCCGCCCATTGAGCGAGCCGCGGCTAAGCAAGCGGAACATCGACCATGGGCCACGGTATTCGAGGCTGCTGCTATTGCCGTTCTGCCTGAGTAAAGTCAGGTTGCTGCGTACCTGCTGTCCCATGGTATTGGGCCAGACGATACCGGTGATCCGGGTAGGCCCATGGGTGTAGGAGATCAACTGGCCATCCAGGTCCAGCAGGCTGGTACGCTGGTTCGCACTGAGCCCCAACGGTTCGATACTGAACTGCACACTCAACTTGCCTCGCTGATCGAAGAAGGTTTCGCGAATCCGTTCGGCCAGCTCGAGCTGCTCGATCACGTCGGGGCGAATCAAGGACTGCCCGTGCTGGCCAGACTGCAACGCCTCAAGGTTGTCCTTGAGGAAGACCTTGAGATACTGATCATCAAACTGCTGCAGGCGCCCTTTGGGCCCGAAGAATGCTTCGAAGTCATCCAGTGAAGCATCAGGCGCCCTCACCACGAAGGGGTAGCGGCCTGCCAGACGCTGCTGGAAGAAGCTGTACACCTCAGCATCCCAACGTCGCTCCAGTTCGCGCAGTGCTTCAACGTTCAGCACTTGGGCTGTCTGGTCGGCAAGCTTTCTGACCTGGTGGTTGATCGGTTCCGGCAAACCTGTGGCAACACGTTGCAGGGTGCCGATCGGGTCCTGCCCGGTCATCGAGAAGCGCTGATGCACGGCTTGCAGTGCAGCCTTGCCGCGGTCCGGGCTGTCCTGTACGGCCTTGGCATAGTCCAGCACAGCCGATACGGCACCCAGGGTTTCGTCGTAGTAGCTCGGTTTGTCTCCTGTCACTTGCAACATGGCGCCCAGGCCTGCAAAAGCCCGCTGGATGGCCTGTGCTTGCTGTTGCTCGGGCTTGCCCGTTACTGGCAGCAACGAACCCACCTCGCCCGGTGCCTCGACAACTGCCGGTGACGCAAGCGACGTGTTATCCCTGACCGTATGCAGCAGCCGCTGCAACGGTGCTGCCGGGCCAGTCAACTGTTCCAGGACGGTGACACCATGGTCCAGATCACGGAAGTCCGCCACGGTGAAGGCGTTCAAGGCGCGACGCCAGCTGTCGACGTAATCGGCGCTGTAAAGGTTGTGCAGCCGTTCGGTCAGCGCCTCTCGATCAACGCTCGAATAATCGAGCTGGGCACGCTCCCCCAGCGCCCACTGATCGACCATCGCCATTTCAGCGAACCGCTGGCTGCGCGGTTCAAAGTACTCCCTGAAGCCTTTGGCTGTGAGCATGGGGGACAGCTGTACATCCTCCTCCCCATGCCCGGCCCCGAAAGATGGCTGATACACGACATCGAAGGCAGGGCCTACCTGGTGACGCAGGTTCAGGCCGGTGTGCAATTGCTCCTGAGCCTGTTGCTTCAGCCCCTCATAAACCCGCTGTGGCAAAGGCAATTTACGCAATGCCTGCTGCACTTCGCTGACACGCTCACGGTACTGCGGCAAATCGGTGTCAGCGTAGGCCAGGGCGTATTTCAAATGGTGCATGAGGTCTCGCTGCAACTGCCCCTGGCCAGGGAACGCCTTTTGCCATTGGCGCGCCATCCAGTCCTCCACCCATTCAGGCCGGCGACTGTGGCGGTCCTCGATCATCCGGTAAACCCTGAGCGCCGCCATTTGTTGCTCGCTGCCCGGCGGTGCTGCATTCATGGCATCGATCACGCCGCTGGCCAAGGCCGGCAAAAAACGCCTGGACAACAAGCTGAGGTACGCTTCGTCAACCGTGGGGCCAATGTTGCGCCCTTGGTAAAGGCCAAGATCGGCAACCCCTGGCCATGCCACGCGATAGTCGCCAAACACCGCCACCGCATCGCGGATCTGGTCCAGTGGCGCCAACAGGTTGCGCCCGGTCGGGTCTAGGCGCTGATCGACCTGGTGATGGCTGTACTCCTGGCTTTTGGCGAGCACGCTGGCGGCCTTGGAGCCATTGATATCGAAATAGCGTTGCCAACTCGCCAGGGCGATGCTGAACGCAAGGATGCCCACGCCCGAGCCGACCCACAGCAGTTGACGCTTGCTGCGCGCCACCCGAACGTTGTCGCCCGCCAGGCCGGCCTCCTGATAAATGACCCGCCTGAAGGCTTGCTGGATGAAGTAGGCCAATGCCTTGCCTTGTGCCTTGCCTTCACGCAGCGGAAGTTTCGTCTTGTAGGGCTGTGCGGCTTCACGGACAAAAGCATTGCGCATGTCGCCTTGCTGCATCACAGACGACCAATACACACCGCGTACCAGGGCAGGCGTGGAGTAACAGTCACTCACCAGGGTTTCGCGCAGAAAGGCCAGCAGTATGGGGCGCAACCCGACCAACTGCCCATACAGCGAAAACAGGCGCCCACACGGTGGAGCCTTCACCAGCACATCCAGTTGATCGATGAGCTGCTCCTGCAACGTGACGAGAAACCGACCGTAGTGCTCGTCATACTCATCCAGCCAGGCGTCGAACGCGTCAACCGCATCCAGTTTGAAGGTAAACCCCAACAGGTTTTCGCGCCTGGCGGCCGAAAGCTTGCTGTAGAACTGATCGAAGCCGTCCAGCAAATCGAATTTGCTCAGTACCACATAGAGCGGCAAGCGCGACCCCAGGTGGCTGCTCACTTCGTACAGGCGGGTGCGCAACCTGTGGGCCAGCGCAACGCGCTGCTCAGGCGTGCCATGCAGCAGTGCCGGCAAGTCGACGACCAGCACCACGCCGTTAAGCGCTCGCTGGCTGCGATTGCGCAGTAGCCAGCCCAACAGGTGGTCCCACAACCTGGCCTGGGCCCCCGGCACAAAAGAGGGCGCTGACTCGGCGGGAGCGTCAGCTGCCGAGCCCGCCGCTGGCTGCTGGCGGATGAACGCACCGGGTGGGTCGATGAGCACAGCATCGTCGCTAACCCACCAGCCCACCGGATAGGCCAGCGCTTCAGTCTGTCGCCCTTGTGCCTGGACCTGATCGATACGCGTCAGGGTAAAACGCTGATCGGTGCAGTCGATGAAGCTGGTTTTACCGGCCTGTTCATCACCTATTACCAGGTACCAGGGCAGCCGGTACAAGGCACGTGGCCCACCGGCATTGTCAAGGTACCGGTCAAGCCCCAGGCTCAGCGCCTTCTCTTGCGCCTGCACCAACGGCAGCGTGCGATCCTGTTCGGCAGCCCGTGCCTGCCGGCGCTCCGCTTGCAATCTGCGAAAGCGTGTACGCAGCACCACCAGCCAGCCTATTAGCGGCACGAGCATGAGTACCAGGCTTGCCACGCTGCGGTGCGCCACACTTGCCAATGGCTGTTGCTCGCGCCACGTCCATTGCGGGCCGAGCCACCAGATGGCGACCAGCAGCAGCGCGGCCGCCAACCCAAGTAACAGCGGCAGCGCCAGGCCAATGCGCGTTACCCACGGCAAGCCCCAACCTTTGAATTGCTTCCATATATGATTCATCGAGGCTCCTGGTCCTTGTGTTGATCAGCCAGCGTTGGAGGGGCTGCGTACTGCTGAAGCCGCTGGAATACCTCTGGCTCCCACGTACTGGCGGTGGTTTGCTGCATCGTTCGGGCAACGCCGGCGCACAAGTCCTGAGCCAGCCAGGAAACGCCCCGTGCGGCCAGCAAGTCGGCTGCGATCATGGTGGTATGGCAGCGGTCCCGAGGGGTACCCAGGTCCGCTTGCAGTGCTTGCAGCCTCAGCAGCACGGGCTCTACGCCGCCGCTGTCCAGTTGCCCGGCCAGTTCCTCATGCAGGCCACCAAACGCGTGGGGTGCGGCCGCTTGGCCAGAAGGCCCTTGCGCGCCCTTGAGCCACGCCAGGCATTGGTCATCGACAAATACCAATCCGTCGCTGAAGCACAGCTGCTGAAGGGCCGGCATGCGCTGTACAAACCGGGCGGTCGCGCAACGGATGGCCTCAGCCACATCGCTCATCGCCAGCCGCGTGGCGACGGTTGCAGCCAGAAAGCTGCCACGAATCCAGTAGGGGCACGCCGCCACGCTCTTTTCGATGCGCTGAAGCAAGGCTGGGTCTATCGCTGTGCTGGCAATGGCCTCTTCATACACCCGCGTGATATCCAGTGGCACCGCCATCAACTCTGTGCGGCTGCCTTGCCTGGCCGGAGGCGCCGCCTGAATGTGTGCCCACAAACCGAAACGCCGTAACTGGTAGCCGGTTGGGTCGTAAGGGTCCTGCTGGTTGATGAGTTCGGCCATGGCCAATATGGCCCGTCGTGTCTCACGTTCAGTGCCCATCGACACACGCGGCATGGGTGTGGCGATGACATCGGCCAGCGGCGCAGACTTCACGCTTGCAGCCGGCGCCTTGGGCACGTCAGCCTCGCCGGCACCGCTGACACGTTCAATGTGTTGGCACAGCAGGCGCTCCAGCCCATCGAGAACAGCAGCCTCCAGCTGTGCCGCGTGCTGTTGTTGCAGGTGTTTCAACGCCGCCTGCGCTGCTGCTGCATGGGCAGGGGTATAAGTGAAACGGTCGAGACGCGGCAACGCCTCGTTCAAGCGGTTGATCACCAGCCCGACCAGCTTGCGCTTGGTCAGGAAGCCTTTCGGCCCTGGCTTGGGGTGGGCGGGTTCCCAATAGCACTCGATCATGCCGGCCAGCAACGCCAAGGTATCTCCCCAACGCTCCCAGCAGCGGCTGCGTAACCAGGCGGCACTCAAGTGCGCGACGATTCGCAGGTGCTTGCATTGCCGGCTCAGGTACTGACAGGACGCCTCTTCGATGTAAACCCAGTCGATCATCGCCTCCTGCAGCCCGCCCAGCTTGACCATCTCCTGGTCGATCGCCTGGTAGGTTTCGTCCTCGACATCGAACAGCCCAGCCGGTACTGCCGGATCGATCGGCGCCAGCAGTCGCGTGAGCTTGCCCTCTGACACCTGCGCTACCACCGGCATGCGCTTCGCGCCTGGCTAATCAACGGGGTCAGCCCTTGTGCATCGAAGATCAACCCGTCGAGCTCGCTGTGCTCACTCACCACTTCGATGCGATGGGCACCAATCAGCTTCCTGATCTGCTCAATCGCCGGCAAACCCCGGCCGGCATCGATTACCTGCCCGTTCTCCATCACCTGCCAGGGTGTTTCACGGGTAGACCAGCCCTGCCCTGTCAGCCGTACCTTGACCCAGCTTGCCTCGATCGGGCGTTTGGCAATCAGTTGCAGCCGGGAGATGGCCTGGATGCAACTGATTGCCAGGTAAGCGGGTTCGTTACCCGATGCGATGGCAGGCGCTGATATCACGAGCGCTGAAACGCCGGCACCGTCACCGGTTCGGCTACCGATGTGAAACGTCAGGTCATCTGGCGCCCGCGCCGCTTCATTTGCCATCACGCGCAGCACGCTCGGGGCCTGCTGCTCTGGTGCAGACCACTGCCGTTCTGTCGTGTATGCCGGCGTGTTCGCAGCCTGGTCGAAACAGGCCAGTCGCTCAACGTTCGACACAATCCGTGAACAGTCCCGCGTGGGGCCTGCCAGTACCGGCTGCAAACAAAACAGCAACGAGAGACCGGCGCCATATACAGAACGGTTAATCATCCTGATTCACTCTCCAAAAACAGTACAAACGCCTATATGACCGCGCCCACTTTCCTACAAACACATATCGGCTCACGCGCCAAAAAATAGCCAGCCAAAACAAAACCGGATGGAGACTAATACACAGCGACGACTGCATACAAACAAATATTTACTTACATCTTCATGCTCGACCAAACAGCACTTAACCCTGCATGGTTTTTATAGGAGCAAGGCAACTCACCCAACCAGATAAACATATGTAAGAAACTTCCTACAAGAGAAACAGCACATTAAACAAAACCCACAATTAAACATCCTACAAACCAACAGGGAGTTACGTACCGATGTCTAGAAATACGGGTTCTGTCGCGCCTAAAGAACGCGTCAATATCAAATACGTCCCCGCGACGAGCGATGAGCAGGCTGAGGTGGAGCTGCCCCACAAAATGCTGGTACTGGGCGACTTCGGCCTGGATGAAGACCGCGCGCTCGAAGACCGTCAGGTGATGCGTGTCGACAAACACACGTTCAACAGCGTGTTGAACGACGCCAACGTGAGCCTGGCGGTATCTGTGCCTTCCGTGCTCAGTGCAGCCCCGGATGCCGAGCTGGCGGTCCATCTGCAGTTCAGCTCCATCAACGATTTCGGGCCGGACCGAATCGCGCGACAGGTACCCGAGCTGAACAAGCTGCTGGAACTGCGCGAAGCGCTGGTCGCCCTGAAAGGCCCGCTTGGCAACGTCCCGGCCTTCCGCAAGCAACTGCAACACCTGCTGAACAACGAGCAAACCCGTAAACAGCTCGCGCAAGAACTGGACCTGGTACCTGAAGCACCAGAAAAAGACTGAGACAACGGAGCGTCCCCATGCCTAAGCCAAACACCACCACCGTCACCACAGACGCAACCCTCGATACATTGGGCAATGGCACCTTGCTCGACCAGATCATGGCAGAAACCAAACTGGTACCTACGCAGGAGGGCTATCAGGTTGCCAGGCAGGGCGTATCTGCCTTCATCGCCGAAATCCTCAAAAGCAATGACCCGGATCAACTGATCAACAAACACCGGGTCGATCAGATGATTGCAGAGGTTGACCGGGTTCTCGGCAAACAGATGGATGCCATTTTGCATCAACCCGAGTTCCAGCGGCTTGAGTCCTCATGGCGTAGCCTGAAACTTCTGGTCGACCGCACGAACTTCAGGGAGAACATCAAGCTCGAAATTTTGCACATCAGCAAAGAGGACTTGCTCGACGACTTCGAAAATGCCGCAGACATTACCTGCAGCGGCCTCTACAAACATGTTTACACCGCCGGGTACGGCCAGTTCGGGGGAGAGCCGGTTGCGGCCATGGTAGGTAACTACAACTTTGGCCCCGCCTCTGCGGACATCAAACTGTTGAGTTACATGGCCTCCGTAGGTGCCATGTCCCACGCGCCCTTCCTGGCCGCACCTTCCCCCGAGTTTTTCAACTTGAGCAGCTTTGAAGAGTTGCCCAACCTCAAGGAAATAAAAGACCTCTTCGCCGGCCCACGCCATGCCAAGTGGCGTGCTTTTCGCGAAAGCGAAGACGCCCGTCATGTCGCGCTGACCGGGCCACGCTTCATGCTGCGCTCCGCCTACCACCCGCAAGAAAAGCCAATCGAGAGTTTCAACTACAACGAAGACATCGCCGGGCGGCATGACCACTACCTGTGGGGCAATTCCGCCTTCCTGCTGGCCAGTTGCATCAACGACAGCTTCGCCCGCTACCGCTGGTGCCCGAACATCATCGGCCCGCAATCGGGTGGTGCGGTCGAAGACCTGCCAGTCCACCTGTACGAGTCACTGGGGCAATTGCAGGCCAAGATTCCTACCGAGGTGCTGATTTCCGATCGCAAGGAGTTCGAGCTCGCCGAAGAGGGCTTCATCGCCCTGACCATGCGTAAAGACAGCGACAATGCAGCGTTCTTCTCAGCCAACTCGGTGCAAAAACCCAAGAATTTCCCGAAAACCCCCGAAGGGTTGGAGGCACAGACCAACTACAAGCTGGGGACCCAGCTGCCCTACCTGTTCATCGTCAACCGGCTGGCCCACTACATCAAAGTGTTGCAACGCGAACAGATCGGCAGCTGGAAGGAACGCCGAGACCTTGAGTCCGAGCTGAACAAGTGGATCAAGCAGTATGTCGCCGACCAGGAAAACCCGTCTGCCGACGTTCGCAGCCGCCGGCCGCTACGTGCCGCCCGCATTGAAGTCTCGGATGTTGCCGGTGACCCAGGCTGGTACCAGGTTTCGATCGCCGTGCGTCCGCACTTCAAGTACATGGGCGCGAACTTCGAGATCTCTCTGGTTGGGCGGCTCGATACGCAATGAGTGGTTTTTTTGAACGCTTGACGGTGGATCAGAGTACCCGTCCCGAGGCCACTCGACAGGAAAGCGCTGCGCACACGTTCGCCACCATCAAGCGCCACCTCGAAACGCTGCTCAACGCCCGCCAGGGGTGCTCTCAGAGCAGTCCTGAGCTGGGCTTGCGTGACTTCAACGGGCATGACGTGAACCGCGGCGACTTGCTCGTACAAGTGAGCGCGGATATTCGCCGCACCCTCCAGCGCTTCGAACCACGTATCCAGATACGCACGCTCAAGGCAGTGCCCGATACCCATGCCCCGCTGGAGCTGCATTTCAGGCTCGATTGCCAGGTGCAGGTCAACAACCACGCAGAGCAGCTGCAACTCGAGCTGCTGGTCAACGGGCACAACCGCTACACCCGAGTGAGGTGACCGATGTCACTGAAAGACCGCTTCAGCGAAGAGCTGCGTTACCTGCACGAACTGGGGAACGACTTCGCCAAGGACAACCCACAACTTGCAAGGCTGCTTGGCACAGGTGCCAGTGACCCCGATGTCGAACGCCTGATGGAAGCCTTTGCATTCCTGACGGCCAAACTGCGGCTCAAACTGGAAGACGACCTGCCGGAGCTGACTCACCCGATGCTGCAGTTGTTGTGGCCCAATTACCTGAGGCCCCTGCCCAGCGCGACGATCATCCAGTTCACCCCGGTCAAACAATCCCTAAGCCAGTCCCAGCACATTCCGAAGGGGTCGAGGTTATGCTCGGAACCTGTGGACGGCATAGCCTGCGAGTTCCGCACATGCACTGCGGTGAACATTCATCCGTTCAAGATCGACACGGTGAGTGCAACCCAGACACTCGACAACGCGGTGATACGCATCGGCCTGCAGGCACTGGTCGACCGGCCACTGAACAGCCTGGGCTGCTCCAGCCTCGACTTTTACCTCAGCGGTGATGTCCGTACCGCCCGCACGTTGTACCTGTGGGTTTCCCAATACCTCAAGCACATCAACGTGATCGTCAAGGGTGAAGTTCGTCGGCTGCCGGCCGGCAGCATCTCCTTCCCGGGATTTAGCCCCGACGACGCCTTGCTGCCCTACCCGCAAAACGTCTTTGATGGCTACCGGATCCTGCAGGAGTACTTCGTCTTCCCCCAGCGCTTCCACTTTTTCAGCGTTACCGGGCTGGATAAAGCCTGGCCAGCGCATGACAGCCTGGCGGTAAGCCTCGAGTTTCACTTCACGCGCCAGTTACCCGACACACTGCGTGTCAGCAACGCAGATTTCAGTTTGTTCTGCGCACCTGCAGTCAACTTGTTCCAGCACAGTGCCGAGCCCATCGACTTGTCCAGCGAGGACGCCTTGGTCCCACTGAAACCCAAGGGAGCGGAGCCGTACGGTTACGAAATTTTCAGTGTCGACCAGGTCATCAGCACGCGAACGACGACCGACGGGAGTGTCGGTGAGCACCTGCGAACGTTCCGTCCCTTCGAATCGTTCGCCCATGAAATCGAGCACGTTCAAGGACGCACTGCGCTGTACTACCGCTACCAGTTGGAAGCGTGCCTGCGCGGCGATGGCGTCACGCACCGCATCGCTTTCGTTCGTGCCGATGCCAACAGCTATATCGGCGAGCTGGAAACCGCGTCCATCGACCTGACGTGCACCAATCGAAACCTGCCGCTGGCGTTGGGCATCGGTGACATCAACGCGCGTACCGAGTTTACGCCGCCACTGGCCACCTACACCAACATCTGCAAGCCCACCCGCCCTTGTCGCCCGGTGCTGGACGGCCAGTTGCAATGGGCATTGATTTCCAACATGTCGCTCAACTACCTGTCCCTGCTCTCGGTCGAGCCGCTCAAAGCGGTGATCCGCGCCTACGACTTCGTCGCCCTGCACGACATCCAGCAGGCGCGCACCACCCAGAAGCGCCTGGACGGCATGCGCGACATTCATACACAGCCCATGGACTGGCTAATCAAGGGGCAACCCATTCGCGGCCTGCACACCCGGCTGAAGCTGGACCAGGCCGCCTTCCTCTGCGAAGGCGACCTGTACCTGTTCAGTTGCGTGCTTGCCCACTTCTTTGCCTTGTACGCCAGCATCAATTCCTTCCATCAGCTGGAAGTGATCAACATCACCAACAACGAGCACTACACATGGCCAATACAGACCGGCAAACAACCGCTGATCTAGCCGACAGACTGCTCACCGAGGCGCACCAGTACAACTTCTTCCAGTTGCTGGAGCGGCTGCATGGGCTGCATGGCGACGATCTGGAGCCCCGTTGGCCTGACGAGGCCACCCGGTTGCGCGTGCGCCTGGCCTGTGACCCACGGCTGACCTTTCCCGTATCGGACGTTTACAAAGCCCAACGCATGCCCGACGAAGAGGCGCGCTACCGGGTCGTTGCCACGTTCCTCGGGTTACACGGTACCGATTCACCCTTGCCCACTTATTACCTGGAGCAGGTGGCCTATGAACATGCGCAAGGCATCGGTGTACGGCCGGCATTCTTCGACTTTTTCAACCACTACCTGCTCAGCCTGTTGCACCGCAGCTGGCGCAAATACCGGTATTACATCCGCTTCCAGCCGGGTGCCCGTGACGGGTTCTCGCAGTACGTTTTTGCCCTGCTGGGGCTTAACGACAAGCAACTGCGGGGGGATACGGCACTGCCCTGGAGCCGCCTGCTCAGTTTTGCCGGGGTCATCGCCAGCCGCAGCCGTGCGCCAGGCACCGTGGCCGGCATAATCGCGCACTGCTTCGACCTCAAGCATGTGCAGATCCGCGAGTTCGAAACGCGCTCGGTGCCCACTGCAGTCGGGCAACGCGTAAGCCTGGGGCGCGCCAACGGCCAGCTGGGCAGCACGTTCATGATCGGCAGCCGTACACGCACACGCAGCAGCAAGTTCACCATCGTGATCAGCGAGCTCGACCAGGCGCAGCTGCGGGACCTGCTCCCCAGCGGCATCAACTTCGGCCGTTTGCGCGCACTGATCGACGTTCTGCTGCGTGACGGCCTTGCCTACGACCTGGAGCTGCGCCTGAAGCAGAACGCGTTATCACCCTTCTGCTTGCACCGCAGCCAGGGCGCCTACCTGGGCTGGACCAGCTTCATCGACGACCGGCATGGCCAGATCAGTCCCGTTGTACGGTTCAGGGGGCGCTCATGAACACATTGACCGTGAGCATCATCAACCTTGACCAACTGCGACATGGCGTTATCGCCAGGCACCGATTCGATTGCAAGGGCGGAACCATTGGCAGCGCAAAGACAAGCTGGCAGCTCGACGACCCTAATCAGAGCGTTGCGCCCATCCACTGCGAGATCCGCTGGTTAGAAGGCAGCTTCTGTGTGATCGATCACTGCCAGCGCACCTATCTAAATGGCAGCACCACCAGCCTGGGTGCACACCCACCCAGACGCCTGCTTGAAGGCGACCAGCTTCGGGTGGGGGCTTATCGGCTACAGGTTCAGTACGCCCAGGACCCCGCCACCATGCGTTCGCTGGAGGACATGTTCTATCCGGATCAGGGGGTACTCGACCGCCTCATAGCCGAAGAAACAGCAACCCCTTGGCCGATCGAACCCTCTGCTACCCAACCGGCTGCCGAGATCTGCTCGGCCTTCGAGCCCGCCATGGGCAACGATCCCTTGGCAGCGCTGGATGCAGCCGCTGAGTCGGAGGCTTCCCCGTCGAGCCCGCTGCTGCGGCTGATTGCCGGAGACCGCCCATGACCCGCCAACCGTTGCTGGTCGCGGCCCTGCTGGTTGCAATGTTCGGGGGTGCCGGCTGCACCTCGTTAAGCAGGATGAGCCAAGTTGCCATGGACCACACGCTGCCCATCGGGCCGCCGAAGGATCATCCGACCGAAGTTGCGTTCAGCATCAACGCGAGCCCTACCCTCAATGGTAATCCGAACAGCCTTGAGGTAGCGGCCGAAGAACAGCACAGCACCCTGGAGCCCAGCCCCTACGCCGTAACCCTGAGTGCGGGCGACCCTTATGCACTGACGGAAAAGATCGTGACCCTGCTGGAATACCTGCACGAGCAGTTTCCAGCCATGTCCCTCGTCGAGGTGGATGAGGAAGGCAACGATGACCCGGCTCGCTCTCCTCTGGAAGAGAGCACCCCCGGCAGCTACGACGACCCGACCGTAACGTTGACCTTGCCGCACACCACAACCGTGGCCTCGGAACCCGTCGCCACGCCGATTGCCATCAAGATCCTGCAGCTGCGCGACGACTCGCTACTGCGTAACACCGTGTACCAGTTGCTGGACCAGGACCCCGCCAAAGCCCTGCGCAGTACCTACATCCGTGATGACGATTACCTGCTGCGCCCTGGCCAGTTCAAGTACATCCCGTTCGAACCCATCCATGCCGAAACCCGTTTCGTGGCGGTGATTGCCGACTACCGAGGCCTTGAGGACGCCAGCTGGCGGCAAGTGCTGCGCATTCCGCCGCGTGGCCGCCAGATCATGCTGTCGGTGTTGGTCAACGACACGCACATCGTGCTCAAGGAAGAAGACTGATGGCCCGTCTACTTCCCTTTGCCCTTCCCGCTTACTCACGCTGACACGGAGTGCCCATGAGTTCACGCAATCCCGTTCTTTGGCCCGAAGGCCTGTTCGTAAAACCGCAGCATTTCCAGCAAGCAGCCCGGGCGGGTGAAGCAGCCCTCCACCAGCGCCTTGCCAGCCTGAACGCAGCCTTCTACGGCTTTAGCGAGCTACAGCTGAACGACGAGTACCTGAGCCTGGGCAAGATCGCCATCACCCGGGCGCGGGGCGTCATGCCGGACGGCACCGTGTTTGACATCCCCGCCGACCTGCCGCCGCCGCCACCGCTGGAAATCGACGACGACGCGTGCAAGGACAGCGAGGTGTATCTGTGCCTGCCGCTGCGCACCGAGGGCGGCTGCGAAGTGAGCTGGCCCGACACTGCCGCCAACTTCCGCTACACCGCCCAGCCACAGGAGATCAAGGACACCCATTCTGCGGACGGTGACCTGGTACAGGTAGACCTTGCCATGCCCAACCTGCAGCTAAAACGCAAGGCTGAAGACAGCAGTGCCTACACACGCCTGGCCATGGCACGCATCCTGGAGCGGCGCCCCGACGGCAGCCTGCAACTGGACGAAACCTTCTACCCCACCAGCGTGTCGGTGCGGGCGGTGCCGGCACTGCAGCGGTTCCTTGACGAAATGACCAACACCCTGCGCGAGCGAGCGCGAGGCCTTGCCAAGCGTATTGGCGCCTCGGGCCAGTCCGGTATCGCCGACATTCGCGACTTCAACCTACTGCAGGCCATGAACCGCTGGTGGCCGTGCTTTCAGCACCTTGCCCGGCAAGCGCAAACGCACCCCGAGCAGCTTTACCTGTGCATGAGCCAGGCCTGCGGCGAGTTTGTCACGTTCACCGACGAAAACAGGCTCCCGCAAGATTACCCCGCGTACCACCACACGGCGCTGCGTACTTCGTTCAAGCCGCTGGAAGACACCTTGCGCCGCGCCCTGAGCACCGTCCTGCAGCCACGCGCCGTTTCACTGCCGTTGGTGAACGAAGCGTTCGGTGTGATGACGACCAGGCTGGAAGACCGCCGTCTGATCGACGAAGCCGACTTCATCCTTGCCGTGCGCGCCGACCTGCCACCGCAGGTGTTGCGCCAGATGTTCATCCAGAAAGCCAAGATCACCTCACTGGAGTCGCTGTATGACCTGGTGCCGCTGCAACTGCCGGGCATCCCCTTGTTGCCTTTGCCGGTGGCGCCGCGCGACCTGCCTTTTCACGCGGGCTTCAGTTACTTCGAGGTGAACAGGCGCGACCCGGCCTGGGCGTGCATGGCCGAGGCCAATGGCTTTGGTCTCCACATCGCGGGCGAATTCCCCGGCCTCGAACTGCAGTTCTGGGCGATCAGGAGTCAGTGAGATGGCAAATGACACGACTACCCCCACCGATGCAACAAACGCTGAAGTCAGTCAGCTGAATGCAACCCTCAAACCGTCAGTACCCGACGACCAGGCCGCGCCGGCCGATACGCAAGCCTCTGCGCAAAAGCCTGAGCCTGCTTATGAAGGCTATCCCGCCGACCCGCAGTTTCAGCTGCGGGGCGGGTTCGCCAACCTGATGCTGGATGCCGCATCACCGCTGTTTGGCTTGGTCATACGCCTGCGTACGCTGGACGAATTGCCAAATATCAAAGACGTGCACCAGCAAGTGCGCAACCAGATCGACAACATTCAGGAAGAAATGCGCCAGCACGGGTACGAGCCCGCTCAGCTGCTGGCGTATACCTACGGCCTGTGCCTGTTCATCGACGAAGCCGTCATGGAGCGGCCCTGGGGCAAAAGCAGTTGCTGGAGCCAGGAACCCTTACTGAGCATCTTCCACGACGAAACCTGGGGCGGAGAAAAGATCTTCACCCTGATCTCGCGCCTGATGCAGGAGCCCAAGCGTTATCAGGACGTGCTGGAGTTCATGTACTTCGCCCTTTGCCTTGGGCTGAGGGGCAAGTATGCGCTGGCGCCGAAAGGCGAAGAAACCGTCACTGCACTGATTCACCAACTGCACGGGATCATCCGCGAACTGCGTGGCCCCACCCCTGAAGAAGTCTGCGACCCCTACACCAATGTGGCCCCACGCAATTTTCGCATGAACCGGCAATGGCCCTGGTGGAGCCCCTTGGTGATTTCCGCCATCGCCATGGCCGTGGCCTACGGCATCTACAGCTACCGGCTGCACCTGATTACCACCGAAGTACTGGAGTCGCTCAACGCCATCCTGCAGCAGTAGGTGAAGGCTACATGCACCCACCGAATTCACCCCATTAGCGAGGCATCTGCCTCATTGAAAAGCCCATCGTTTTCGATGGCCACGCCACCTGTGGTGTGCGTGCTAATCCACATGGACGCAGGAGAAACTGCCATGCCAACACCCGCTTACATCGCCATCGAAGGCAAGACCCAAGGCAATATCACCGCAGGTGCATTCACGTCCGACTCCGTCGGCAACATTTTCGTAGAAGGCCACGAAGACCAGATGCTGGTGCAGGAAGTCAAACACCGCATCACCGTACCCACGGACCCTCAAAGTGGTCAGCCAGCAGGCCAGCGGGTACATGGGCCGCTGATTATCACCTGCGCCCTGAACAAGGCGGTTCCGCTGCTGTACAGCGCACTGTCCAGCGGTGAAATGCTGCCCAACGTCGAGCTCAGTTGGTACCGGACCTCGGTTGAAGGCACACAGGAACGGTTCTTCACAACCAAACTGATCGACGCAGTAATCATCGACATCGACCTCGAAATGCCGCACGTGCAGGACAAGGGCAACAGCGACTTCACCCAGTTCTTCAAAGTTTCGATGGCCTATCGCGGCATCGAGTGGGAGCACCTCACCGCAAGCACCGCAGGCGGGGATGACTGGCGCAAGCCCAAAGAGACAGCCGTGTGATCTGACAGTACGGCAACCGGGCAGGCCAGCCTGCCCGGTCTTCTGAAACCTCAGACGGCCGACAAGGACTGCTTATGCCCAGCCAATCTGACTTGCGATACAGCTTCCAGCCACTCGTTGGCAACGCTGAGTTCGAAGTGGTGTCATTCAAGCTCGAAGAAGCGCTCAGCCAACCGTTTACGTTGACCCTGGAGCTGGTCAGCTTCGAACACGACATCGACTTCGGCCACCTGCTCGACAAACCCGTGCTCTTCACCATCTGGCAGGGTGAACGCCCCGTCCGGTACGTACACGGCCTGGTCAGCCGCTTCAGCCAGGGCGAGAGTGGCTTCTGTCGTACCTACTACCATGCCTTGGTCGAGCCCCAACTGGCCCGCGCCAGGCTGCGCTCGAACTGGCGCATCTTCCAGCACAAGACCGCCCCGCAAATTCTCGAACTGATGCTCAAGCGTCAAGGTATCGTCCAGTATCAATTCGGCACCGGCTTCGACTACCACGTCCGGGAATTCTGCGTACAGGCTGGCGAAACCGATCTCGACTTCTTTGCCCGCATCGCTGCTGAAGAAGGCATGGTCTATCGGTTTGAGCACACTGAAAAGCAGCACAAACTGATCATCACCGACCGGCTGCTCACATTGGGGCATATCGAGTGCGACACAGCCCATGGCGAGGATGAGGACGAAGGCTTCGTCGAGGGTAACAAACCAGCCAGACCTTCCACCGTGCTGTACCACGCCAACAGCGGGGGCACCCGACACACCCCTTGTCTGCAACACTTGCGCTACAGCGAACACGTGCGAACCGCACGCCAGGTTCAGCGCGATTACACCTTCACCCACCCGGCCTATCGCCAGGAACATCGGGCCTCGGGGCCCCATCTGGAACACCAGTCCACAGACTATGAGTGCTTCGACTACCCCGGCCGCTACAAACGCGATGCCGTCGGCAAGCCGTTCACCGAAAACCGCATCACCGCCCTGCGCCACGACGTGCGCATTGCCGAAGTCCGAGGCGACGATGTACGCCTGGAACCGGGCCTGAGTTTCACCCTGACCGGCCACCCCCGGGAAGACCTGAATGTGCACTGGCGGGCAAGCACGGTCACCCACGAAGGCAGCCAGTTCACCAGCCTGCAGGAAGAGTCGGCCGGTGCCGACCAAGGCACACGCTACGAACAAAAAGCGCTACTGGTGCCAGGCCGAACTGAATGGCGCCCTGCCCCGCTCCCCAGGCCACGTGTTGATGGCCCCCACATGGCGACCGTTGTCGGGCCGCCAGGTGAGGAGATCTATTGCGATGAGTGGGGCCGGGTGAAGGTCAGCTTCCCCTGGGACCGCGAAAGCCAGGACAACGCGTTCAGTTCATGCTGGGTACGGGTATCCCAAGGCTGGGCCGGCGGTAGCTGGGGCTCGATGGCTATCCCGCGTATCGGCCAGGACGTGATCATCCATTACGTCAACGGCGACCCTGACCAGCCAATGATCACCGGGCGCACCTACTGCGGTGACCAGCTACCGCCTTACGACCTGCCCCGGCACAAGACCCGCATGACCATCAAAAGCCAGACCCACAAGGGTGATGGCTTCAATGAACTGCGTTTTGAAGATGAACTGGGCCAGGAAGAGGTGTTCATCCATGCCCAGAAAGACCAGAACAACGTGGTCAAGCACGACGAGACGACACAGGTCGGCAATGATCGTCATGAACAGGTCAGTAACGACGAAAACATTCTGATTGGCCGTGACCGCACGGAAACGGTTGGCAATGATGAGCGCGTCACCATTGGCCAGGATGCCGCGCTCGATATAGGTCGCAACCAGACCATCAATATTGCCAAGGACCGTGTTGAAACCATCGGTAATCACCGCCACGACCGGATCACCGCCAATCACCACACCCTTATCGGCGGTAACCTCAATCAGCAGGTCGAAGGGCTTGCAGTGCTTGAAGCCCGTGAGGAGATCCGCAGGCGAACACGCCGCTATGAGCTTCGCACAGCGGAAGCGGTGATCATCCAGGGCCCTGGGGGCGCCATCCGGATCGACGAGACAGGCATCACGCTGGACAGCCCGACGATTCGCATCAACGGCCAGATGCTCAAGTCTGCAGACGGGGCAACCAACCCCTTTTCAATCAGCGGCACGCCGGTCACTGGCAAACCTCTGGAGCGCCAGTGCGGGCGCCGCGCCGATGGCACCTGCGCCATGCCCGACTGCCGCTGTATGCGAGGGCCAGGCCAATGAGTACAACAACCACCCTCTCACAACCGAGCGAGCACTTCGGGAAGAACGCTCGCTTTCTGCTGCTCGAAAGCCGCGTGATCGAGCACTGGGCCTACCGGCCTATAACCCAAATACCTGCCAATGGTGAGCTGGTACCCGCCTATGCCCCTTCGGTGCTTGAGCTTATCAATGATGTCAGCCTGAACACCCAGCATGCGTGGCTGTGGAGGCGCAGCGCTCTGGACGAACGCCATGACTTCGGGCCGTTGCTGGTAGCCGTGTCAGATGCACCAGAACTGCTTGCCCATGTAATCGCTACCTGGATACCCATTGGCGGCGTCATTGCACTGGATGCCGAGATTGGCCTTGCCCAGTTGGCAGACCATTTCACCAGCCTTGTACAAATTTCGCTTCCGGATCAGGGGCTGGCCACTTTCCAGTTCAACCCGGACCACCTGGCGGCCTGGCTGGATGCACTGGATGAAAAGCACCGGGATGCATGGCTCGGGCCCGTGACTTCGCTGACCTGGCGAGTCAACTGGGGGCCAGCTCACGCGTGGAAATCACTCGAACGCAGCCCGACCGATACACGCTGCTTTTCGCAAGCCCCGCTCTCACTTGGCAGGCTTGAACTTGAGCGGCTGCAGGCAGGCATGCACGAGCATTTCGTGCTCACGTTGGCACACGAGGTGGTAGCCCTGCCACAGCACGCCACCCACACATTGGCCGACATCAGGCAATGGATTGAAAGCCTGCTGCCACAACTGAAAGCCCTCAACTTTCGCGATGAGGAAGTCGCTGGGGAGTTCATCAGGCTGATTGCCAGGCACATGTGGCTCATGACCGATGACCAGGCCGGGAAGATCTACACCAACCTCGAGGAGTCTCCACAGGGCCGACTCTACGAACTGCACGCCTTGGTCAAAAGCAAGGAGCCCAGCCATGAATGACAACAGTGTCAGCAGCGCCACTTCCGGCCCTGCCTGCAGCGCACGCGTCCCCATTCTGCCTATTCGCTATGCCATCGTGCCGCGCACCGTTGACGCACTCGCCTGCCGATACGCCGACTCAGGCTTTAACCTTGAACAGGGCTTCGCACCACTGCAGCACTCCGCCTATACCCTCCGCGCACTGCGCCCGGGTTATGTCTACGTGTTCATGAAAGGCACTCTGGGCCAGAAGCTGGTCATCCATGAGTACGTTGGCGCGGGCCTCTACAAGGAACTGCTCTACAAAGGGCTGGATGGCTACCACCGGCGTGACCGTTACCTGTCCAGCCGCCCCATGGGCTGGGTGTGGGCCGACACCTGCCCCGATACCGCCAGGGAGGTGTGGATCGGCTACAGCCCGCACCTGTGGACCAACGCCATGACCGCCCGCATCACCGGCTCGCCAGCCCTGCTTAAACGGCACATGCGCCGGCTGGACATGGCCGAACTGATAGCCGGTAACCGGGCACCCTCGACCCAGCCCCATGTCTTGCCGGTCAGTGCCCTGCAAACCTGGGTCGAAGACTTCAAGCCCACCGAGCGGCGCATGCCGCTGAGCTGGAGCAGCGACCCGATCACCGACACCTTGCCCATCGGCAACCTCGTCGCCGTGGCCCGGCACTATCCCTGGACCCAACCCAAAGTGCCGGTGGTGGTCGCGCTCGCCGACGCCGAAGGCATGGCCCTGGACCTGAGCCTGTCGGTGTCGGCCTACCAGCACCAGCTGCGTGACCTGATGCCCGCCGAGCAGCTGCAACACACCAAACCCGCCCAACCGCCCGAGAACGAACGCGTGCCGGCGTGCTTCCAGCTGGATGCCGAACAGTTGAGCACGCAGAGCCGTGATTTTCACCATCGCAACCTGGTGGCCATGCTGCTGAACAAGACGCTGGAGAGTATGTACCCGGCCGACGCTGCCTCGCCCGAACTCGCCGCGTTCCGGCTGGGCACGGAACGCCGGGGCCCCGCCCTGTCGCCCGCCGAATCACATTTCCAGGCCCTCACCCACAAGGACTACTCCCCCCACGGCGCGCGCCTGGCACAGCGCCTCGATCTGGACAAATACCGGCGCTTCCTCGCCGAACGCGACGAGCTGGGACGCCGGATGGCCGCCCTGCGCAACCAGGCCTTGCACGCCAGCAACGACCATGACGCCTGGCTGGCGAC
>NZ_QKMQ01000029.1:0-17924 GCF_003208145.1 Pseudomonas sp. RV120224-01b
GATCAAGGGTGGCATTATCAGCAGGCTCAATACCGTCACAAACTTGCCGCACGAGGTGTGAAGCAGAGCATGTCCCGCAAAGGCAATTGCCTGGATAATGCGGCGATGGAAAGCTTCTTCGGCACGCTCAAGTCGGAGTTTTTCTACCTGAATCGCTTTGAGAGTGTCGAGGAACTAAAAGCGGGACTGGATGAGTACATTCACTACTACAACCATGACCGCATCAGGCTGAAACTCAATGGCCTGAGCCCTGTGAGCTACAGGACTCAGACCACTGGCTAAAACTGTCCAACTTTTGGGGGGCAGTCCATCCCTGTGGGAGCGGCTTTAGCCGCGAAGAGGCCAGACCTGCTTACAGTGATGGCCTTTCATCCAATTGTCACAATGAAGTCATATCGTGTTCATGCGGCCTGCCGATACTTGGGCCCGTTCCATCCAACACCCCAATATTCCTGCTAGGAGCAAGGCATGAAACTGAAGCGTTTGATGGCGGCCCTCACCTTTGCCGCCGCTGGCGTTGCAACCGCCAACGCGGTAGCCGCTGTCGATCCTGCGATCCCGACCTACACCAAGACCACCGGTGTTTCGGGCAACCTCTCCAGCGTTGGTTCCGACACCCTGGCGAACCTGATGACGCTGTGGGCCGAGGCCTACAAGAAGGAATATCCGAACGTAAACATCCAGATCCAGGCGGCCGGCTCCTCCACCGCGCCACCCGCGCTGACCGAAGGCACCGCCAACCTCGGCCCGATGAGCCGCAAGATGAAGGACGTCGAGCTGCAGGCCTTCGAGCAGAAGTACGGCTACAAGCCGACCGCCATCCCGGTTGCCGTCGACGCCCTGGCTGTGTTCGTGCACAAGGACAACCCGATCAAGGGCCTGACCATGGCCCAGGTCGACGCCATCTTCTCCTCCACTCGCCTGTGCGGTGGCAAAGCCGAGATCAAGACCTGGGGCGACGTGGGTGTGACCGGCGACCTGGCCAACAAGCCAATCCAGCTGTTCGGCCGCAACTCGGTATCGGGCACCTACGGCTACTTCAAGGAAGAAGCCCTGTGCAAAGGCGACTTCAAGCCTAACGTCAACGAACAACCTGGCTCGGCTTCGGTGGTGCAGTCGATCAGCTCTTCGCTGAACGGCATCGGCTACTCGGGTATCGGTTACAAGACTGCCAGCGTCAAAACCGTAGCCTTGGCCAAGAAAGAAGGCGGCGAGTTCGTTGAAGACAACGAAACCAACGCCCTGAACGGCACCTACCCGCTGTCGCGCTTCCTGTACGTGTACGTCAACAAGGCCCCGAACAAGCCTCTGGCCCCGCTGGAAGCCGAGTTCGTCAAGCTGGTGCTGTCGCAAGCTGGCCAGCAGGTCGTGGTGAAGGATGGCTACATCCCGCTGCCGGCCAAAGTCGTCGACAAGACCCTGGCTGACCTGGGCCTGTCGCACGCCGGTAACGTTGCAAAGAAGTAAGTAACTGAAGAAGAGGCCGGTGCCGATGCCCGGCCTCTTCCACGAAATTCCAGTCCGAAGCCAGGTTTCCTGTGCGGCGGGCTTTCGCGCGTCACCAATTTGTAATGTTTTTGTCACACGGGACCGCTAGGGTGTGCGCATGAATGATCTGGCCAATTCCAACATGACCCAAAACTCCCAGCCCGTGCGCATTGATTTCAATACGCCCGAGTTGCAACGCAAGCGCCGCATGCGTGCGCTCAAGGACCGCCTGACCCGCTGGTATGTGCTGGTGGGCGGGCTTGCCGTTCTGGCGGCCATCACCCTGATCTTCTTCTACCTGGCCTATGTGGTGCTGCCACTGTTCCAGGGCGCCCATCTGAGCAGCAAGCAAGCCCTCGCGCCGGCCTGGCTGCAGCAGGATGCCGGCAAGCCGCTGATGATCGCGCTAGAAGAGCAGAACCTGGTGGGGATGCGAGTTTCGGACAAGGGCCAGGCATTGTTCTTCGATACCAAGACCGGTAACGAGCTCAAACGTGTCGACCTGCCTGTGCCGGCAGACACCCAGGTTACTTCGATCAGTGCCGACCAGCCGGGTAGCCCGCTGGTGGTGCTGGGCTTGTCCAATGGCCAGGCGCTGGTGTTCCACCACACCTACAAGATCACCTACCCGGACAACAAGAAAACCATTACCCCTGGGATCGACTACCCGTACGGCGAGCAGCCGTTCGTGCTCGACGAACAGGGCCGTGCGCTGGAGCACGTCAGCGTCAACGTCAATGGCGAAACCTTGCTGCTGGCCGGTTCCACCGGCGCGCATCTGCAGGTGCTGGAGCTGACCCGCACGGAAAACATGATGACCGAAGAGGTCACCACCGAGCAGAACCGCATCGAACTGCCGCAAATGACCGAAGCGGTGAAGAACATCTTCATCGACCCGCGCCAGCAGTGGTTGTACGTGATCAACGGCCGCGCCACCGCCGACGTGTTCAGCCTGCGCGACAAGAGCCTCAACGGCCGTTACAAGCTGTCTGAAAGCGGCGATACCGAAATCACCGCCACGGCCCAGCTGGTTGGCGGCATCTCGCTGATCATCGGTGACTCCAAAGGCGGCCTGGCCCAGTGGTTCATGGCCCGCGACCCGGACGGCGAGTCACGCTTCAAGCAGATTCGTACCTTCCAGATGGGCAAGGCGCCTATCGTGCAGATCGACGCCGAAGAGCGCCGAAAAGGCTTCATCGCGCTGGACGCAGACGGCAAGCTGGGTGTGTTCCACAGCACCGCGCACCGCACCCTGCTGGTGGAGCCGGCTGCCGAAGGCCCGGGTATCCTGGCCCTGTCGCCACGCGCCAACCGCATCATCATCGAAGAAGGCGGCAAACTGCTGCCGCTGAGCCTGCGCAACCCGCACCCGGAAATTTCCTTCAGCGCGCTGTGGGGCAAGGTGTGGTACGAGAACTACGACGAGCCGAAATACGTCTGGCAGTCGACCGCCTCGAACACTGACTTCGAGCCCAAGCTGAGCCTGTCGCCGCTCACCTTCGGTACCTTGAAGGCCGCGTTCTACGCGATGATCCTGGCCGCCCCGCTGGCCATCGCCGCCGCCATCTACACCGCCTACTTCATGGCCCCGGGCATGCGCCGCAAGGTCAAGCCGGTGATCGAACTGATGGAAGCGATGCCCACGGTAATCCTTGGCTTCTTCGCCGGCCTGTTCCTGGCTCCGTACCTGGAAGGCCACCTGCCGGGCGTGTTCAGCCTGTTCCTGCTGATGCCGTTTGGCATCCTGCTGGCCGGCTTTGCCTGGACCCGCCTGCCAGAGTCGATCCGCCTGCGTGTGCCGGATGGCTGGGAAGCGGCGATCCTGATCCCGGTCATCCTGTTCACCGGCTGGTTCGCCCTGACCATGAGCCCGCACCTGGAAAGCTGGTTCTTCGGCGGCGACATGCGTCTGTGGATCACCAATGACCTGGGCATCACCTATGACCAGCGCAACGCCCTGGTCGTGGGTATCGCCATGGGCTTCGCAGTCATCCCGAACATCTATTCCATTGCCGAAGACGCCGTGTTCAGCGTGCCGCGCAGCCTGACCCTGGGCTCGCTGGCCCTGGGCGCGACACCCTGGCAGACCCTGACCCGCGTGGTCATCCTCACCGCCAGCCCGGGTATCTTCTCGGCGCTGATGATCGGCATGGGCCGTGCGGTGGGCGAGACCATGATCGTGCTGATGGCCACCGGCAACACCCCGGTGATGGAGATGAACCTGTTCGAGGGCATGCGTACCCTGGCCGCCAACGTGGCCGTGGAAATGCCGGAATCGGAAGTCGGCGGCAGCCACTATCGCGTGCTGTTCCTGGCCGCTCTGGTGCTGCTGATGTTCACGTTCGTGATGAACACCTTGGCCGAGCTGATTCGCCAGCGTCTGCGCAAGAAATACTCGTCGCTTTGATAGAAAGGTAGCGATCCGTGAAAAAGGATTCCCTCAAAGGCTGGTTCAAGAGCGGCGCCCCCGGCGTCTGGATGAGCGGCGGTGCGGTGGCCATGGCGGTGATCATGACCGTCGGCCTGCTGGCAGTGATTGCCGTGCGCGGCCTGGGCCACTTCTGGCCGGCCGATCTTGTCCAGGCCACCTACAAGGTGCCGGGCCAGGCTGACCACGTCGTCATCGGCGAAGTGGTGCAAAAGGAAGAAGTGCCCCGCGCCCGCCTGAAGGGGGCCGGCCTGCCGGTACCGGACCAGGGCCCGGAGTTCATGACCCGCGAGCTGATCAAGGTGGGTAACCGCGACCTCAACGGCAGCGACTTTACCTGGGTGGTCGGCGACTGGCTGGTTGACGAAAAACGCCCGGCCGACCTGATCGCCCTGGAACGCCGCGAGTGGGGCAACTTCTACGGCTACCTGGTCAGCGTCAAGGAAGAAGGCCGCGTGGTGGCCGAAGGCCCTGCCGCCTGGCACGAACTGCAGGCCCGCCTCAAGCGTGCCAACCAGCTCAACGGCGAGTTGCAGCAGCTGGAGAAGAAAGACATCGGTGCCATCAACCATGGCCTCGAACGCCTGCGCCTGCAGGCCCGCAAGCTGGAGCTGGACGGCAAGCTGGACGCCGCTGCCCAGGCCGACATGGACGCCGACCGCGCCGAGCTGAACAGCCGCTACAAGGCCATCGAAGACCGCCTGACCGGCCTGCACCAGGCCTTCGCCCGCGACAGCCTGGTGGCCCGCGATGGCAACGGCCGTGAAGTGGAAATCAACCTGAGCAAGGTGGTGCATGCCATCCAGCCGAACGGTATGTCCGGCTTCACCAAGCTGGGTACCTACTTCGCCAAGGTCTGGGAGTTCCTCAGCGACGACCCGCGTGAAGCCAACACCGAAGGCGGTATCTTCCCGGCCATTTTCGGCACCGTGATGATGACCCTGATCATGGCCGTGATCGTCACCCCGTTCGGCGTGCTGGCTGCGGTCTACCTGCGTGAGTACGCCAGGCAGGGGCCGGTGACACGCCTGATCCGCATTGCCGTGAACAACCTGGCCGGCGTACCGGCGATCGTCTACGGCGTGTTTGGCCTGGGCTTCTTCGTCTACGTGCTGGGTGGCTCGATCGACCGCCTGTTCTTCCCTGAAGCGCTGCCGGCACCGACCCTGGGTACCCCGGGCCTGCTGTGGGCATCGCTGACCCTGGCTCTGCTGGCCGTGCCGGTGGTGATCGTGGCCACCGAAGAAGGCCTGGCGCGTATTCCGCGTACCGTGCGCGAAGGCTCGCTGGCCCTGGGCGCGACCAAGGCCGAAACGCTGTGGAAGATCGTCCTGCCCATGGCCAGCCCGGCCATGATGACCGGCATGATCCTCGCCGTGGCCCGCGCCGCTGGTGAAGTGGCGCCGCTGATGCTGGTGGGTGTGGTGAAACTGGCGCCGTCGCTGCCGGTGGACGGTAATTACCCGTACCTGCACCTGGACCAGAAGATCATGCACCTGGGCTTCCACATCTATGACGTCGGCTTCCAGAGCCCGAACGTCGAGGCCGCGCGGCCGCTGGTGTATGCCACTGCGCTGTTGCTGGTGCTGGTGATCGCGACCCTCAACCTCTCGGCCGTGTGGATCCGTAACCACCTGCGCGAGAAGTACAAGGCGCTCGACAGCTGACCCTGATTGCAAGCGTGCCGCCCACCAGCCGGGCGGCCCTTTGAAACGAATTGATAGCGTATGGAGTAGACCATGCAGCAAGATTCCCATACCCACGGCATCGACATGTCTGCCCTGGGCCGCAACAAGCAGAGCCTGCGCCTGGCCGAAGAAACCGTGGCCATCGAAGTGCCGGGCCTGAGCCTGTTCTACGGCGACAAGCAGGCGTTGTTCGACGTCAGCATGAACATCCCCAAGCAACGCGTGACCGCCTTCATCGGCCCGTCCGGCTGCGGCAAGTCGACCCTGCTGCGCACCTTCAACCGCATGAACGACCTGGTTGACGGCTGCCGCGTGGAAGGGGCCATCAACCTGTACGGCAACAACATCTACCGCAAGGGCGAAGACGTGGCCGAGCTGCGCCGCCGTGTGGGCATGGTGTTCCAGAAGCCCAACCCGTTCCCCAAGACCATCTACGAGAACGTGGTCTACGGCCTGCGTATCCAGGGCATCAACAAGAAACGCGTGCTCGACGAAGCCGTCGAGTGGGCGCTGAAGGGCGCAGCCCTGTGGGACGAGGTCAAGGACCGCCTGCATGAGTCGGCCCTGGGCCTGTCCGGTGGCCAGCAACAGCGTCTGGTCATCGCCCGCACCATCGCCGTGGAGCCGGAAGTGCTGCTGCTCGACGAACCGTGCTCGGCGCTGGACCCGATTTCGACCCTGAAGGTCGAAGAGCTGATCTACGAATTGAAATCCAAGTACACCATCGTCATCGTGACCCACAACATGCAGCAGGCGGCCCGTGTTTCGGACTACACCGCGTTCATGTACATGGGCAAACTGGTCGAATTCGGGGATACCGACACCCTGTTCACCAACCCGGCGAAGAAGCAGACCGAAGACTACATCACCGGTCGCTACGGCTAAGCCTCGGCCGCCAGGGAACGACACGAACTACTTGAAGCTTGCAGCTTCTTCGCGGAGCGAACGATGATCAACAAAGAAAGCCTTACCCATCACATTTCCCAGCAGTTCAACGCCGAGCTCGAAGAGGTGCGCAGCCACCTGCTGGCCATGGGCGGGCTGGTGGAAAAGCAGGTCAACGACGCGGTCACCGCGCTGATCGAAGCCGATTCGGGCCTGGCCCAGCAAGTGCGCGAGGTTGACGAGCAGATCAACCAGATGGAGCGCAACATCGACGAGGAATGCCTGCGTATTCTCGCCCGCCGCCAGCCAGCCGCCTCGGACCTGCGCCTGATCATCAGCATCTCCAAGTCGGTGATCGACCTGGAGCGCATTGGTGACGAGTCGACCAAGATCGCCCGTCGCGCCATCCAGCTGTGCGAAGAGGGTGAATCGCCGCGTGGCTACGTCGAGGTTCGTCATATCGGTGACCAGGTGCGCAACATGGTCCGTGATGCGCTGGACGCCTTTGCCCGCTTCGACGCCGACCTGGCGTTGTCGGTGGCCCAGTACGACAAAACCATCGACCGGGAATACAAGACCGCGCTGCGCGAGCTGGTGACCTACATGATGGAAGACCCGCGCTCTATTTCGCGGGTGCTGAGCGTGATCTGGGTCCTGCGCTCGCTGGAGCGAATTGGCGACCATGCGCGCAACATCTCCGAGCTGGTGATCTACCTGGTTCGCGGCACCGACGTACGTCACATGGGCCTCAAGCGCATGACAGCAGAAGTGCAGGGCACCGCTGTCGCTGATGGCGAAAAGGCTAATGTTTCGGGCGAATCTGACGATAAGTAAGGTTGCTCCCGAGCATCGACGCCCGGCCTTGGCCGGGCGTTTTCGTTTGCGGTCGAGCGCCTGCAGGCACCCGCGAACGATGTGAAGAAGTCCCGGCGTGACCAGGTTGTAGCAAATGGCCATTATTTGGCAGTAGGCTAGTCGGGGTTCAGAAGGAGTATCGATGAGTAAAGTGAATGTGCTGGTTGTGGATGACGCGCCGTTTATCCGTGACCTGGTCCGCAAGTGCCTGCGCAGTGCCTTCCCGGGCATGGCCATCGACGACGCAGTCAACGGCCGCAAGGCCATGGCCATGCTGGACAAGGAAGCGTTCGACCTGGTCCTGTGCGACTGGGAAATGCCGGAAATGTCGGGCCTGGAACTGCTCACCTGGTGCCGCCAGCAGCCTGCGCTGAAAAACCTGCAGTTCATCATGGTGACCAGCCGTGGCGACAAGGAAAACGTCATTCAGGCGATCCAGGCGGGCGTTTCCGATTTTGTCGGCAAGCCGTTCACCAACGAGCAACTGCTGACCAAGGTAAAAAAGGCCCTGACCAAGATCGGCAAGCTCGACAGCCTGATGGCCAGCGGCCCGGCGCGGGTGAATTCGGCGTTTGCCAATGATTCGCTGAGTGCCCTGACAGGGGGCAAGCCAGAAGCGGCCAAGGTGGCGGCCCCCGCACCGGCCCCGGCGGCTACCAAGCCATTGGCCGCAGCCCCCACGCCACCCGCCCCTGCACCGACCGGGCGTGGCCAGGGCCAGTTGCGACTGGCCAGCGGCATGCAGCCCTGTGTGATCAAGGCACTGAGCTTGAAGGAGGCCTTGCTGGTGGTACGCCGCAGCGAAGCGCTGCCGCAAGTGCTGGAAGGTGCGGTGCTGGACCTGGAGCAGGGTGAGAGCGCCGAAGTCGCGCGTTTGAACGGCTACCTGCATGCTGTCGCGGCATTGGAGCCCAAGCCCGACAGCGACTGGCTGCAGTTGACCTTCAAGTTCGTCGATCAGGACGCCCAGAAGCTCGATTACCTGTCGCGCTTGATTGCCCGCGGCACAGCGCAGAAGCATTTCACCCCTGGCGCTTGACGCCTAAGCAGGGGCAGCACAGTGCTGCTCCTGCGCCATCCGACCAACTGCAATACCCGCCGCAAAACCCGCTGCTAGGCTTCGAGACATCAAAACTGTCAAAAAGCCACTATCATGCCCACGCGCCTGCTGCTGTTCTGTGCATTGCTCATGGTCTCGGCGTCGAGCCTGGGTGTGACCCTCTACAAGATCACTGACGATTCCGGTGTGGTCTCCTATTCCGACCGGCCAGGCCCGGGCGCCAAGCCCTTGGTGCTGCGCGAGCCCATGGTCGAGACGCTGGAGGGCCAGGTGCTGTTGAACGCCAGGACCTTTGACGGTGGCGTGAGCTTTTCGGCGCGCAACGAGCTGCATGTACCCGTGGAGGTCGAGTTGCGACTGGACAATCTGGTGAACGCGCAAGGCGGCGATGCTCCGCGCATCGTGCGCCGCTTGCTGCCGCCGCGTACCACGCAAATGCTCAGTGTGCTCCGGGGGCGCCCCGGGCTGCTGCTGAACTACCGCTCGACCCTGCTGCAGGCCATGGGTGACCCGGGCATGCGGCCACAGGGCTTCCGTTACGCATTCCCGTGGATTGGCGGGCCGTTCCGTGTCACTCAAGGGCCCAACGGGCGTGTCAGCCACTTTGGGCCAAAGGGGCGCTACGCCATGGACATCGCCATGCCTGAAGGCACCACCATCATTGCGGCGCGCGAAGGCGTGGTGGTGAAGACGGAAAACACCCAGAGCGGGCGGGGGACCAACCCTTCAGGGAATTTCGTCAGGATCCTGCACCCGGACGGCACCATGGGCGTGTACTTGCACCTGATGCGCGGTTCAGTGGTGGTGGCGGAGGGGCAGCGGGTACGGCAGGGGCAGGTACTGGCCAAGTCGGGCAATACGGGCAACAGCACCGGGCCGCACCTGCATTTCGTGGTGCAGCGCAATGTGGGGCTGGCGCTGGAGTCGATACCTTACCGGTTCGACAGGCCGATCAGCGGGTTACCGGACTTCACCGCCGGCAACCCCTGACCGATGTAGCCATCAGTCCAGCTTCAGCACCTTGGCCAGCACGATCTTGGGCCCTTTCATCTTCTTGATGATGATGCGCAGCCCCTCGACCTCAAGCACTTCCTCTTCTTCAGGCACGCGCTTGAGCGTTTCGTAGACCAGCCCGGCCAGGGTCTCTGCCTCGATGTGGTCGAGGTCGACCCCCAGCAGGCGCTCGACCTTGAACAGCGGTGTGTCGCCGCGCACCAGCAGTTTGCCTGGCTGGTAAGCGAGGATGCCGCGCTCGGTCTTGCGGTGCTCGTCCTGGATATCGCCTACCAGCACTTCCAGCACGTCTTCCATGGTCAGGTAGCCGATAACCTTGCCGTCGGCTTCCTCCACCAGCACGAAGTGCGCGCCGCCCTTGCGGAACTGCTCCAGCAACTGGGCCAGCGGCATGTGCCGCGATACGCGCTCCAGGGGGCGGGCAAGGTCTTCCAGGTCGATGGTTTCGGGCAAGTGCTCCAGCTCGGCCAGCTCCAGCAGCAGGTCCTTGATGTGCAGCAGGCCGGTGAACTCTTCGCGCTCGGCGTCGTACACCGGATAGCGGCTGAACTTGTGGCGGCGCACCAGGGCCAGGATCTGCTTCAACGGCGCATGGGCGTCGATGCTGACCATGTCCTCACGCGAGTTGGCCCAGTCGACCACCTCCAGCTCGCCCATTTCTACGGCCGACGCCAGTACGCGCATACCCTGGTCGCTTGGGTCCTGACCACGGCTGGAGTGCAAAATCAGCTTCAGCTCTTCACGGCTGTAGTGGTGCTCGTGGTGCGGGCCAGGCTCGCCTTGGCCGGCAATACGCAAAATGGTGTTGGCGCTGGCATTGAGCAGGTAGATGGCCGGGTACATCGCCCAGTAGAACAGGTACAGCGGCACGGCGGTCCACAGCGACAGCAGCTCTGGCTTGCGGATGGCCCAGGACTTGGGCGCCAGCTCGCCGACCACGATGTGCAGGTACGAGATGACGAAGAAGGCGACGAAGAACGAGACGCCTTTGATCAGCTCGGGCGAGTCGACCCCGAAGTACGCCAGCAGCGGCTCGAGCAGGTGGGCAAACGCCGGTTCACCGACCCAGCCCAGGCCCAGCGAGGCGAGGGTAATGCCCAGCTGGCAGGCCGACAGGTAGGCGTCGAGCTGATTGTGAACCTTGCGCAGGATGTTGCCGCGCCAGCCGTGCTGCTCGGCGATGGCCTCGACGCGGGTGGCGCGCAGCTTGACCATGGCGAACTCGGCGGCAACGAAGAAGCCGTTGAGCAGCACCAGCAGGAAGGCAAAGATGATCATGCCGAAATCGGCGAATAACGAGGTGAGGCTGATACCAGGGGAAGGGTCCATGATGGAGTTTTTACGGGGTCCGTCTTAGAGATAGAGAGAAAAAAAGTGCCAGCTTTTGCTGGCACAGGGGATCCAATGTAGCGGCTGGAGCCGTAAAAGCAAAGGGTGGCGGATGTATTGCGGTCGCTGTGGGAGCGGGCGCGCCCGCGAAGGGCTGCACCGCAGCTCCAATCTCAAACCTTGCCGTTAGCCAATTGTGCCGGCGCAAAGTGACAGGTAAAGGTGCTGCCATGCCCCGGCACACTGCTGATTTCCAGCTTGCCGCGATGACGCATCAGCACATGCTTCACAATCGCCAGCCCCAGCCCGGTGCCGCCGGTATTCGACGCACGGCTGGAGTCCACCCGATAGAAGCGTTCGGTCAGGCGGGGCAAGTGCTTCGCGTCAATGCCCACCCCCGAGTCTTGCACCGACAAATGCGCACCTTGGGCATCGACCCACCAGCGGATGCGGATGTTGCCTTCGTCCTGGGTGTACTTGACGGCGTTGAACACCAGGTTGGAAAAGGCGCTGCGCAGCTCCGACTCGCTGCCCTTCAGCTTCACGCCGGGTGCAGCTTCCAGGCTGATGCGCTGGTTGCGTGGCCCGGACAGGGCCTGGGCGTCATTCTTGATGGCGGCAAGCAGGGCATCGACGGCCACTGGCTGGTTGTCCGACGGGTAATCGGTGGCTTCCAGCTTGGCCAGCAGCAGCAGGTCGTTGAGCAGCGTTTGCATGCGTGAGCCTTGCTGGCTCATCTGCTGCAGGGCGCGGCTCCAGCGCGGGTTCACGTCCTCGACGTTGTCCAGCAAGGTTTCCAGGTAGCCGGTGATGACCGTCAGCGGCGTGCGCAGCTCGTGCGACACGTTGGCGACGAAGTCCTTGCGCATCTGTTCCAGCTGGTGAATGCGGGTGACATCGCGCACCAGCATCAGGTGTTCGTTGTTGCCGTAGCGGGTGATGTGCAGCTGCACGCGCATGCGGTCGTTGATGGGCGAGGGGATTTCCAGCGGTTCGAGGTAATTCTCCGCTTCGAAGTATTCCTTGAAGCGCGGGTGACGCACCAGGTTGGTGACCTGCTGGCCGCCGTCCTGTGGGGTTTTGAAGCCCAGCAAGGTCTCGGCGGCGCGGTTCCACCACTCCAGGTTGCCGTCGCTGTCGAGCATGATCACGGCGTCACGTAGCGCGGCGGTGGACTCCTGCACCCGGTCGATCACGGCCTGCAGGCGGCCACGCACGCGCTGGTCGCGGCGTTGCAGGTGGTAGATGCTGTCGAACACCTCGCCCCAAAGGCCGTAGCCATCGGGCGGTGCCTCATCGGGTTGGTGGTTGCGCAGCCAGTCGTGCAGGCGCAGCAGTTGCTTGAGGGTCCAGCCCAGGTAGAGCGCCAGGCCAATGGCCAGGCTCCAGCCATAGTAGCCGCTGACCAGTCCGCCGATCAGGCAGACGGTAATCAGCAACAGCAGATGGCGAATCAGGGTCGCGTGCCAGTTCTGGTTCAATTGACGGTCCTTGTACAACAACGTGCAGCGTGGCGCTTTTGAACTCGATCAGCTCTTGGTCGAGAAGCGGTAGCCAGTGCCCCGGACGGTTTGTACCAGATTTTCATAGGCTTCACCCAGCGCCTTGCGCAGGCGACGGATGTGCACGTCGACCGTGCGTTCCTCGACATAGACGTTGCCGCCCCATACCTGGTCCAGCAGCTGGCCACGGGTGTAGGCACGCTCCTGGTGGGTCATGAAGAACTGCAGCAGGCGGTATTCGGTCGGGCCCATCTCGGCCGGTTTGCCGTCGATGGTGACGCGGTGGCTGATCGGGTCAAGCAGCAGGCCGCCAACTTCGATCGGCGCCTCGCTGTCGCTCGGGCCGGTACGGCGCAACACGGCTTTCAGGCGTGCTACCAGCTCACGCGGCGAGAACGGTTTGGTGATGTAATCGTCGGCACCCACTTCCAGGCCCTGGATCTTGTTGTCCTCTTCGCCCTTGGCGGTGAGCATGATGATCGGGATGTCGCCGGTCAGCTCGTCGCGCTTGAGGCGGCGGGCCAGCTCGATGCCGGAGGTGCCCGGCAGCATCCAGTCGAGCAGGATCAGGTCCGGTTTGCGGTCGACGATGATCGCGTGGGCCTGTTGGGAGTTTTCCGCTTCCAGGCAGTCATAGCCGGCCATTTCCAGGGCAACGGCGATCATCTCGCGAATGGGCGCTTCGTCGTCGACGATCAGAATGTTCCTGCCAACCATGCTCAAAACCTCTCCTGGATACGGTGTCTTGGCCCGCATTAGATAACGGAATTATTGCAGCTGTGTGACAGGGTGTTGGCCGTTCTGGCGACATTCCGTGACTGAACTAGGCTTGAGAGGGCCGCAGTTGCGGTGACTCGAACTCAATCCCCCCGAAATAATGGTGAATCCAATGACACGACAAACGCTGAGCTGGATGGCCCTTTTCGCTGCGCTGGCGCTCCCGGGGGTGGCGTCGGCCCACCATGCCATGGAGAAGGACGGCATGTGGGTCGATCATGCCGGCATGACCCTGTACACCTTTGACAAGGATGCGGGGGGCAAGTCGATGTGCAATGGCGATTGCGCTACCAACTGGCCGCCGTTGAAGGTGATGGATGGCGAAAAGGCCGAGGGCAAGTGGACGCAGATCAAGCGTGACGACGGTTCGATGCAGTGGGCCTACGACGGCAAGCCGCTGTATACCTTCGTCAAGGACAAGAAGGCCGGTGACATGACCGGTGATGGCGTGAAAGACGTCTGGCACGTCGCCAAGCCCTGAGATTGCCGGGTCCGCTTCGCGGCCCATCGCAGGCAAGCCAGCTCCCACAGGTCATGTGCACGCTTCAAGGGCAGCGCCGTACCTGTGGGAGCTGGCTTGCCTGCGATAGGGCCACCAGCCTTAACGCAACGTGTAATCCAACACTACGCCAATAAACACCAGCATCCCCGCCCAGTGGTTGTGCAGAAACGCCTTGAAGCACGACTCCCGGTCCAGCTTGCGCGTCGACCAGTACTCCCACGCAAAGCACGCTGCCGCACCCAGCAGCCCCAGGTGGAACCAGCCCCCCAGCTCGAAGCGGCTACCCGCCAGCAACAGGCAGCCCAGCGACAGCAGCTGCAAGGTCAGGATGATGGTGCGGTCGGCGTCGCCAAACAGGATCGCAGTCGACTTCACGCCAATCTTCAGGTCGTCATCGCGGTCGACCATGGCGTAGTAGGTGTCATAACCCACCGTCCACAGCAGGTTGGCGATGTACAGCAGCCACGCGCTGGCCGGCAGGTCGCCCCCCGCTGCCGTGAACGCCATGGGGATGCCCCAGGAGTACGCCGCACCCAGCACCACCTGCGGGTAATAGGTGTAGCGCTTCATGAACGGGTAACAGAACGCCAGCGCCACTGCGCCGAACGACAGCCATACCGTACGGCTGTTGGTGCACAGCACCAGCAGGAAGCTCACCCCGACCAGAATGGCGAACAGCGCCAGCGCTTCGCGTGGCCGTACTCGGCCACTGGCCAGAGGCCGGTCGGCAGTGCGCTTGACGTGGCCATCCACCTTACGGTCGGCGAAATCGTTGATGCAGCAGCCCGCAGCGCGCATCAGCACCACGCCGAGGCCGAAGATCAGCACATTGGCCACGGTAGGTGAACCGTTGCCGGCAATCCATACCGCCGACAGGGTTGGCCACAGCAGCAGGTAGATACCGATCGGCCGGTCCATGCGGCTGAGCTGGACGAAGTCCCAGGCCCGCGGGTGCAGGCGGTTGAGCGACTTGAGCAGTTGCAGGTACATCAGCGGTTTTCCTCCTTGGCCGCTTGCCACAAGGCTGGCAGGAACACTTCTGCCACCAGCAGGTCCAGGCCGCCCCGTTCGAAGCGCGAGCGGCGGCCCCACAGTGCTGCGCGGGTGGCTTCGGTCGGCAGCCAGGCCTGTGGATAACTGCACACTTCAATCGGGTGGCGGATGAACGCCTGGTCGCAGAACAGCAATTCACCCAGCGAGCGGCTGCCCAGGGTTTCCAGGTCCAGCCCGCCGCGCTCCAGGGCGCTGCGGCTGGCGACGCTGCGGGCGAACACCCAAGGTTGGCCATGGCCACGCAGGTACACCTCGCGCACCCAACCTTCGGCGCCAGCGGCAATGCCCAGCGCCTGGCATTCGTCATCGCGCAGTGGCTGCCAGCCCTCGAACAGCGGGGTGACGGAGAAGTGATCGTTTGAGAGGCGGGTCAGGCGGCGGGTCAGCGAGCCCTCGTCGAACAGCCAGTCAAGGGTGGGCTGGTCGATGCCGGTCGCCAGCTGTGAATACGGCAGCCACGCGACAGCGGCTGCTTGCGGGGATTCGTACGACACGTCGGTCTGCTTGTTACAACCAGAGAGGCGGCGAGCTTAGCATGATTGCCCTGACTGCTTGCATAATGCATGAAACAGGGCCAGAGACCGGCCTGATAAAGCCTGAGTTCCACCAAGGAAAAAGACCTGATGAAAAAGTGGCAATGTATTGTCTGCGGCCTGATCTACGACGAAGCCGAAGGCTGGCCCGACGACGGCATCGCCCCCGGCACCCGTTGGGAAGATGTGCCTGAAGACTGGCTATGCCCCGACTGCGGTGTTGGCAAAAGCGACTTTGAAATGATCTCCATCGGCTAATCGAGGAAAGCACGACATGACGTCCCCTGTGGTAATCATCGGTACCGGCCTTGCGGGTTACAACCTGGCGCGTGAATTTCGCAAGCTCGATACGCAAACGCCCTTGCTGCTGATCACCGCCGACGATGGTCGTTCCTATTCCAAGCCCATGCTCTCCATGGGCTTTGCCAAGCAGAAAGACGCCGACGGCTTGGTCATGGCCGAGCCAGGCGCAATGGCCGAACAGCTGAATGCCGAGATTCGCACCCATACCCGTATCAGCGGCATCGACCCGGGCCACAAGCGCCTGTGGATCGGCGAGGAGGCTGTGGAGTACCGCGACCTGGTGCTGGCCTGGGGCGCGCAGACCGTGCAGGTGCCGATCGAAGGCGATGGCAGCCATCTGGTGTTCCCGATCAACGACCTCGAAGACTACGCGCGCTTCCGTGCTGCCGCTGTCAGCAAGCAGCGCGTGCTGATTCTCGGTGCCGGCCTGATCGGCTGCGAGTTTGCCAACGACATGAGCCTGGGTGGCTTCCAGGTGGAGGTAGTGGCGCCATGTGAGCAAGTGATGCCGACCCTGCTGCACCCGGCCGCAGCGGCGGCTGTGCAAGCCGGGCTGGAAGGCTTGGGCGTGCGCTTCCACCTGGGCCCGGTGCTGACCCGCTTGCAGCAAGTGCCCCAAGGCCTGGAGGCGCACCTGTCGGATGGCAGCGTGATCGCCTGCGACCTGGTGGTTTCGGCCATCGGCCTTCGCCCGCGCACCGACCTGGCTGCCGCAGCCGGCTTGCAGACCAACCGTGGCGTCAGCGTAGACCGCGAATTACGTACATCCCACGCCAACATCTTCGCCCTCGGCGACTGTGCCGAGGTCGATGGCATCAACCTGCTCTACGTGATGCCACTGATGAGCTGTGCCCGGGCGCTGGCGCAAACCCTGGTCGGCAAGCCGACGGCGGTCGCATATGGGCCGATGCCGATCACGGTAAAAACCCCGGCCTGCCCGCTGGTGGTTTCGCCGCCGCCCATGGGCCACGAAGGTACTTGGCAGGTGGACGGCCAGGGCAGTGACCTCAAGGTGCTCTGCCACGGCGCAGACGGCAAGTTGCTGGGCTACGCCCTGACCGGGAAAGCTGTGATGGAGAAGCTGGCGCTGAATCGTCAGTTGCCAGCCGTAATGGCGTAAATAGAGGCTGTTCTGTCGGATTTATCCTGTTGTTGCCCGCACAATGGCCGCCCAGATACTGGCGCGGCCCCGGAGCTCGTGCCATTCTCACTTCCGTCTGCCGCAGATTAGAGCCTGCGGTGCCTTGAGCGCTGCTCCCAAAGGCAGCACGGCATAACAACAAGAATTCCGTCAAAGAGGCTTCACTATGCGCAAACCAGAACTCGCCGCCGTCATCGCCGATAAGGCCGATCTGACCAAGGAAAAGGCCAATCAGGTTTTGAACGCGATTCTCGACAGCATCACCGGCGCCCTGGACAAGGACACCGTGACCCTGGTCGGTTTCGGCACCTTCGAAAAACGTCATCGCGGCGCGCGTACCGGCAAGAACCCGCAAACCGGCGAGCCGGTCAAGATCAAAGCCAGCAACACCGTGGCCTTCAAGCCAGGCAAGAACCTGCGCGACAGCGTCAACGCCCCCGTCAAGCCAGCCAAGAAAGGCAAGTGATCGCTCCCTGACAACCCCCGTGTCAGCCAAGCGGGCGCCCCAGGGCGCCCGTTGTGCTTTCTGCAGGCAAAATGTTTCGAACTTGCATAAATAGTTCAGGAAAGGGATAAACTGCGCGCCTTAGTCACTTTTCATTCGAGGCGCGTTGATGAAGTTCCGCTTTCTTCTCTGGGCCATGGGGCTGTTGATGGCCAGGGCCAGCCGTAACAACCCGGCGTTCCAGCAGCAGCTCAAGGGCAAGGACCTGGTGTTCCAGATGCAGACCCTGGACGGCAAGGTCGCCCGGCACTTCATCGTCAATAACGAGCGCATCAGCAGCAAGGGCGGGGCGCACGCACAACCGGCTTTCGCCATTGCGTTCAAGGACGCAGCCTATGGCTTTACCACGATGCAGGCGGGCAACAAGCAGTTGGCGTTCATGCAGGGCATTCAGGACAAGAATATCCAGATCAAGGGCAATCCGGCGTTGGTGATGTGGTTCCAGGGGTTGATGAAGTACCTGAAGCCGAAGAAGAAAGGCTGAAATTGCTGGGGCCGCTTTGCGGCCCTTTCGCGACACAAGGCCGCTCCCACATTGATCGGCGTGCACGGGCCCCTGGACTGCCCCCAAGAAGTTGGACACCAATCCAACCCTTGGGGGATTTATGGGCAAATACTCAGAGCAGTTCAAGCTCACGGCGATCACGGCCTATCTGGAAGGCAGCAACGGCTTTCGCAAAGTGGCCCGACACTTGGGCATCGATTTCAGTTTGCTTCGGCGCTGGGTTGCCAGTTACCGATCCACCGCCAGCCTCAGTCCCCGCCCACATGGCCAGCGCTACACTGAGGACTTCAAACGGCAGGTACTCAAGCACATGCTTGAGCATCGACTCTCGCTGCGCCAAACAGCTGCGCACTTTG
>NZ_QKMQ01000030.1:0-17570 GCF_003208145.1 Pseudomonas sp. RV120224-01b
GCCCAAAATAGTCAATCGAGCAGCTCAAGCACTCAAGCAGGCTGCATCCAATGCTCGTAATGACAAGGGTTTCATTGGTGCATCGCACCGAGCCAGGCTGACTCGAATGGATACCAGCTGCGCCATCAAAGCCACTGCCCACCAGTTGGCACGACTGGTGTACAACCTGCTAACCAAGAAACAGGCTTATGTCGAAAAAGGTCTTGAGGAATTCGAAGCCAGGAGCCAAGACCGACAGGTCCGGGCTTTGCTTCGCAAAGCCCGGAAACTGGGGTACCAACTGGTGGCTGCCTGAGTGCTTAAAAAACAGTGGGTTGCATTTTGTTTGATGAGAGCGGGCGTGCCCGCGAACACCGGCGCAGCCGGTGCCATCCATCGCGTCGCCTGCTTCGCGGGCTTGCCCGCTCCCACAATATCCGTATCAGCTTCAGGAGAAGCTATTCCACCGCCTCGGCGACGCCTTGGTCCTCACCCAGGAACCCGCCGCTCTGGTGTTGCCACAGCCGGGCATAGGTGCCCTTTTTCGCCAGCAACTCAGCGTGGGTACCTTGCTCGATGATGCGGCCTTCATCCATCACGATCAGCCGGTCCATGGCCGCGATCGTCGACAGCCGGTGGGCGATGGCGATGACGGTCTTGCCTTGCATCATTTCATCCAGGCTTTCCTGAATGGCCACTTCCACCTCCGAGTCCAGCGCGCTGGTGGCTTCGTCCAGCAGCAGGATCGGCGCGTTCTTCAGCATCACCCGGGCAATGGCGATGCGCTGGCGCTGGCCGCCGGACAACTTGATACCGCGTTCGCCCACCAAGGTGTCGTAGCCACTGCGGCCCTGGCGGTCACTGAGCTGGCTGATGAACCCATCGGCCTGGGCATTGGCCGCAGCAGCGCGGATCTGCGCTTCGGTGGCATCCGGGCGGCCGTAGGCGATGTTGTCGCGGATCGAGCGGTGCAACAGCGATGTGTCCTGTGTGACCATGCCGATGGCGCTGCGCAGGCTGTCCTGGGTGACCTTGGCGACGTCCTGTCCATCAATGCGGATGACGCCGCTGTCCACGTCATAGAAGCGCAGCAGCAGGTTGATCAAGGTGGATTTGCCTGCGCCGGAGCGGCCGACCAGCCCGACCTTTTCGCCTGGGCGAATGTGCAGGCTCAGGTCGTTCAGCACCTGGCGCTCGCCGTTGTAGTTGAAGCTGACCTTGTCGAACGTTACTGCGCCGCCCTGAGTCACCAGTTCGCCTGCATCGGTTGCATCCTGCACCTTGGGGCCGCGGGTGAGGGTGGCCATGCCGTCCTGCACGGTGCCGATGCTCTCGAACAACGAAGTCATCTGCCACATGATCCAGTGCGACATCCCGTTGATACGCAGGGCCATGGCGGTGATTGCCGCGACTGCACCGGTGCCGACCTGGCCTTGGTGCCACAGCCACAGTGCGTAGCCGCCGGCGCCGAAGATCAAGCCCACCACCAGCGCCTGGTTGACGATTTCGAACTGGCTGACCAGGCGCATCTGGCGAAAGCCGGTCTGCTTGAAGTCCTCCATGGCCGCACGGGCGAAGTGCGCTTCGCGCCTGGAGTGCGAGAACAGCTTTACCGTCGTGATGTTGGTGTAGGCATCGGAAACCCGCCCGGTCATCGACGACCGCGCGTTGGCCTGTTCCTGCCCGACCTTGCCCAGGCGTGGCACGAAGTACAGCATGGCCAGCCCGAACAGCGCCAGCCAGGCAATGAACGGCAGCATCAGCTTCAGGGCAAAACCACCCGCCAGGGCGATGATTGCAATGAAGTACACGCCGATGCCGGGCAGTATTTCGATGACGGTGAACAGCACCTCGCGTACCGCCAAGGCTGTCTGCATCACCTTGGTGGTGACCCGGCCCGAAAACTCGTCAGAGAAGAACGACAAGCTCTGGCGCAGCATCAGCCGGTGAAAGTCCCAGCGCAACCGCAGCGGCAAGTTGATCGCCAGCACTTGGTGCTGAACCATGGTACGCATTGCCACCAGCCCGATGCTGGCCACCAGGACGATTCCGATGCCCCACAGCACACGCCTTTCCTCAGCACCTACGGCGCCCCCGGCCTGCCAGTTCGAGAGCAGGTCGACCACCTGGCCGAGGAAGGCAAACAGCCAGGCTTCGTAAACCGACACCCCGGCACTGAGCAATGCAAGGGCAAGGATGTAGCCGCGGGCGCCCCGGGTGCAGGCCCACATGAAACGCAGCAGGCCCACCGGTGGCGGTGGTACTTCGTCAGGGGGGAAGGGGTCGAGCCAGCGTTCAAAAACACGAAACATGTGGGTCTCCGCAAATCAGGTTTTGCTTACCGGGTAACCATACCGCACATCCAGGCATTCGCCTGCGTCGTGCAGCGCTTATCACAGTAGGCAAACCGGCACGCGTGCCTGACAGGTTGATCATAAGGATGTCGTGAACAGGCAATAAATGACACGTTATGGACAGGTATTAACAGCGCGAGTATCAAACTTTCCAGGCGACGACATGCTGATGTTGTTGATACGACATATTGGCGCATTTATTGGATAAAAAGTTTAACTCCGGGCAGGTCGCTTTTTGCGCGCGAGAACCTTCTGGCACCGTCATGCAAATGCCAGATCACGCCACTGATAACGACTTTTTATTCTATTTTCCAACGCCGCCGCAGTGCAGAGCACTTGACACCTAAGTGGCACTTCATTCCTTCGTTTTTGCCCGGTTCCTGGACCCCGCCAGCAGCCTTGACCCTGGCTGAAAGGCTCATCTATGCTGTGTCTACACATAGTAGACAATATGCTTGTCTGTGCATCTGGGTGCTGCGGACTGTGCCGCCATGCGTGCGCGTCTGAATAGAGCCGGCTGCCAACTATGAAGTTCGAGTTGAACGTCTTCAGGTTCCAACAATAATTAAGACCACAAGGGGCACTCGCTGTGACAAGCAGTACTGTTTCAATCGAAGATGTACCACTAAACCGCTTCCACCAGTTGATGACCCTGCGCGCCGGCGGTGGCTGGATTCTTGACGGTTATATTCTGAGCATTATCGGCGTGGTAATCGTGCAGTTTTCCGATTACCTCAAGCTGGATTCGTTCTGGCAGGGCCTGGTGGCCGCGTCGGCCATGCTGGGGACCTTCTGCAGTGGCTTCCTGGGGGGCTGGTTGACCGACAAGGTCGGGCGTCGCCGGCTGTTCTTCGTCGGGCCCATCCTGTTCATCGTAGGTTCTGTGGGCACCTTCTGGGTGGAGTCGGGCTTTGCGCTGTTCGTGCTGCGCTTCCTGGTGGGTGTAGGCGTGGGCCTCGAATACCCTGTCGCAGGCTCATTGCTGACCGAATTCCTGCCACAGAAACACCGTGGCCGCCGCCTGGCCGGGCTGACCATCTTGTGGTTTGCGGGTGCTGCATTGTCCTACATCGTGGGCAACTTCATTCTGGCGCGTGGCGGCGACGATGCCTGGCGCTGGGTGCTGGCAAGCGCCGGGGTGCTCGGTGTATTGCTGTTCATCATCCGCCTGAAAACACCTGAATCGCCACGTTGGCTGATGAGCAAGGGGCGCTTCGACGAAGCGGACCGCATCATCAAGCAGGTCTACGGGCCGTCGTTCTCCCTCGCCAACATGCCTGAGCAGGCGACGGAGCAAAAGGTGTCGCTGAGCGCGCTGATGCGCTCGGGCTACGGCAAGCGCATGGTGTTTGTCGCGGTGTTCTGGAGTGCCGCAGTGGTGCCGATGTTTGCGGTGTACTCTTTCGCCCCGGTGGTGCTGCAGGCACTGAACCTGAAAGGCGATTGGGCCTCGTACGGCTCGGTGCTGATTACGTTGTTGTTTGTGGTCGGCTGCATTGTTGCAACACGCATGATCGACACCCTGGGGCGTCGCCCGTTGATCATCCACAGCTTCCTGTGGTCCACCCTCGCACTGTTGGGGCTGGGCGTATTCTCCAACGGTTCGGAGGTGCTGGTACTGGTGCTGTTCGGTGCCTACGCGCTGTTTATCGGCGGGGCGCAAGTGCTGGAACTGGTGTACCCCAATGAACTGTTCCCCACCGAGATTCGCGCGTTTGCGGTGGGCATGGGGTCGTCCATGTCACGTATCGGCTCTGCTGCTGGCACATGGCTGGTGCCCGTTTCGTTGCAGAGCATCGGCATTGGCAACACCATGCTGGTCGCTGCACTGGTTTCGCTTGCCGGGTTGATCGTGTCGGTGTGGCTGGCGCCTGAAACCCGCGGCATGAGCCTGGAGGCCGCTTCTTCGCTTGAGCGTTGAGCCTGTCCTGAGCTGCAAAAACGCCCCCGCAGGCTTGCCTGTGGGGGCTTCAAGCTTTGCGATACTGCAGCAAGGTCGAGGGTTGACACCGCGCGCGCCGCTCCACCATTATCCAGCCTAATCCACGCAACGGGCTTTCCCCATGTCCATGTCCAACCACGCCATCTTCGCTTCGGGCTTCATTGCCCAGGCAGGCGCGTGCGTTGCCGTTGCCAAGAAATCCAAGAAACAGCCGCTCATCTGACCGAGGCGCGCTGTCTCGTCAGGTGGGCTGACGAGACAGAAGGCGCCAGGTATCCCTGCCAGACCACTTCGACTCTTCACCCTCTGACGCTGACTTTCGGTCAACATCAGGAGTTTTTGCATGTCGAATTTCCGTGGTATCTGGATCGCCCTCGTCACGCCAATGCGCGCCAATGAAATCGACTTTGCCGCCTTGGAAAAGCTGGTGAAGAAGCTGCTCGACGACGGCGTGGCCGGTTTTGTGGTGTGCGGTACCACGGGTGAGGCGGCGGCACTGTCCAAGGCCGAGCAACTGGCGGTGCTGGATGCAGTGCTGGCCTGGGTGGAGCCGGGCAGGGTGGTGATGGGCCTGTCGGGTTACAACCTGCGTGAGCTGCTGGCCTTCCAGGCTGAAATCCAGCAGCGTGATATTGGCGGGCTGCTGGTCCCCGCACCGTGCTACATCCGCCCATCGCAGGCCGGCCTGGAAGCCTTCTTCGCTACCGTAGCCGATGCCGCCAGCGTGCCAGTGATCGTCTACGACATCCCCTATCGCACTGGCGTGCGCATCGAGCGTGAAACCCTGCGCCGTATCGTGCGCCACCCGCGCATTGCGGCCGTCAAGGATTGCGGCGGCGACAGCGAGACCACCCTGGCCCTGATCGAGGATGGCCATGCCCAGGTGCTGGCCGGTGAAGACCTGCAGATTTTCAACAACCTGTGCCTGGGGGGGGCCGGGGCCATTTCGGCCTCCGCACACGTGCGCGCCGACCTGTATGTGCGCATGCTGCAGCAGGTCGACAGCGGTGACTGGGTGGCCGCGCGTGGTACGTTCTACCAGTTGCTGCCCTGGATCAAGCTGGCGTTTGCCGAGCCCAACCCGGCGGTGGTGAAGGCAGCGTTGCAGTTGCAAAACCTGATGGCAGACGAGCTGCGCGAACCGATGCAAGCGTGCACGGATGCGACCCGGGACAGGCTGCAACGCGTGCTGGGCTCACTCGGCGCCTGAAGACGCAGCGGCTGTTGCCGGGTTGACAAGCCGTCACACCCGGCATATACCGTTGGTTGTCAGGAGCTGCGCATCAATGGCGATGCCGCTGCCTCCACCCCGAACCCCAAAGAGCAAATGAGCTCTCTCCGCATGCGGAGAGGGCTTTTTGTCGTCCCTGAAAAATAACAACAAGAGGTGTTCAACATGCGTCATGGTGATATTTCCAGCAGCAACGACACCGTCGGTGTGGCCGTGGTCAACTACAAGATGCCGCGCCTGCATACCCGCGATGAAGTGCTCGAAAACGCCAGGAAGATCGCCGACATTATTGTCGGCATGAAGCAGGGGTTGCCGGGCATGGACCTGGTGATTTTCCCGGAGTACAGCCTGCAGGGCATCATGTACGACCCGGCAGAAATGATGGAAACCGCCGTGGCCGTGCCCGGCGTGGAAACCGAAGTGTTCGCCCAGGCCTGCCGCAAGGCCAATGTCTGGGGCGTGTTCTCGCTGACCGGCGAGCGCCATGAAGAGCACCCGCGCAAGTCGCCCTACAACACCCTGGTGCTGATCGACAACAACGGCGAGATCGTGCAGAAGTACCGCAAGATCATCCCTTGGTGCCCGATCGAAGGCTGGTACCCGGGCGGCCAGACCTACGTTGCCGATGGCCCCAAGGGCCTGAAAATCAGCATGATCATCTGCGATGACGGCAACTACCCGGAAATCTGGCGCGACTGCGCCATGAAAGGCGCCGAGCTGATCGTGCGTTGCCAGGGCTACATGTACCCGGCCAAGGACCAGCAGGTGCTGATGGCCAAGGCCATGGCCTGGGCCAACAACTGCTACGTGGCAGTGGCCAACGCCGCCGGCTTCGATGGTGTGTATTCCTACTTCGGCCACTCGGCGATCATCGGCTTCGATGGCCGCACCCTGGGCGAGTGCGGTGAAGAGGAAATGGGCATTCAGTACGCTCAGCTGTCGATCTCGCAGATTCGCGATGCGCGGCAAAACGACCAGTCGCAAAACCACCTGTACAAGATTCTGCACCGCGGTTACAGCGGCATGCATTTGTCCGGCGAGGGTGACCGTGGCATCGCCGAATGCCCGTTCGAGTTCTACCGCACCTGGGTGCTGGATGCCGAGAAGGCCCGCGAAAATGTCGAGGCCATTACCCGGCGCACCTCGGGGGTGGCGCAGTGCCCGGTTGGTAGCCTTCCCTACGACGCGAAGGAAAAGGAAGCCCGCTAAAGGGCGTGCCCGGCGTGCCTGCGGGCACGCTGTTTCACCGTTGAGGGGAAGACCATGCCGTTCTTGAACGACCTGCTGGAGCAGACGCGCCGCGACGCGTCCTCCAGCGCTGCACTGAATGCCGAAAACTGCCACACCCGGACAATCGTCGAAACCCACCTGCGTAGCGAAGACACCCTGCAGTCGCGTTTCCGCTTCGATGTCGCCGCTGTCATGCAGGTGTTACGCAACGAAGTACTGGGCCAGGACGAAGCCCTGCAGGCCATCGAAGATGTGCTCACCGTGGTGCGCGCGGATATTCTCGACCCGCGCCGGCCACTGTTCACGGCGTTGTTCCTCGGCCCGACCGGGGTTGGCAAGACCGAGATCGTGCGGGCCCTGGCCCGCGCACTGCACGGTGATGCCGATGCCTTCTGCCGGGTCGACATGAACACGCTGGCCCAGGAGCATTACGCCGCTGCCCTGACCGGTGCGCCGCCGGGCTATGCTGGCGCCAAGGAGGGCCGCACGCTGTTCGACCAGGCGTTGCTGGACGGCAGCCAGGGGCGCCCGGGGATCGTGCTGTTCGATGAGCTGGAAAAGGCCAGCAAGGAGGTGTCCCAGGCGCTGCTCAATGTGTTCGACAATGGCCTGCTGCGCTTGGCTTCCGGGGAAAAGAGCTTCAATTTCCGCAATACCCTGGTGTTCATGACCAGCAACCTGGCGGCAGACGAAATACGCCAGCACCGGCTTGGCCCGCTGGCATCGCTGCGGCGTTTGCTGGGGCAGCGGGCAGGGCAACGGGAGGGTTTGCTGGCCCTTGTGCGGCGACGCCTGGTGAAGCGTTTTTCTGCCGAGTTCGTCAACCGCATCGACAGCACCGTGGTGTTCAACACCATTGAACAGGAAGTGAGCGAGCGCATCGTCGAGCTTGAAGTGTCGCGCCTGAACCGGCGTCTGGCCAAGCACCACTGCCGCCTGCAACTGGATGCGGCAGTGGTCGGCAAGCTGGCCAGCGAAGGGCATGACGTGGAGTTCGGCGCCCGCGCACTCAAGCGGTTTATCCGCCACGAACTGGAGGTGCCGCTGGCCGAGTACCTGCTCGGCACCCGCATCCCTTGCCGGGCCGAAGTGGCCTGCATCACGGTGGCCGGACACCTCGACCGCGGGCGTATCCGTTTTTCGGTGCCTACATGATGGCTGCCACAGGACAGTGTGATGAGTAGACAAGACAGGCAATTGAAGGTGGGCTTGCTGTTTGCCGAAAGCGGCGTTACCGCAGCCATCGAGCGCTCGCAGCGCTGCGGCGCGTTGCTGGCGGCAGAACAGGTGAACCGCGAAGGCGGTGTGCTGGGCCAGCCGGTGCTGACCCTGGTCGGTGACCCCGGGGGCGACCCGGACCGGTACCGCAACCTGTGCGACGACTATGTGCGCAACCACGGCGTGCGCCTGATGCTCGGCTGCTACATGTCGCATACCCGTAAAGCTGTGATGCCGGTGGTCGAGCGTGCGGATGGCTTGCTGTTCTATCCCACGCCTTACGAGGGTTTCGAGTACTCGCCCAACATCATCTATGGCGGGCCGGCACCCAACCAGAACAGCGCGCCGCTGGCGGCTTACCTGACCCGCCATTATGGCGCCAGGGTCGCCTTCGTCGGCTCGGACTACATCTACCCACGGGAAAGCAACCACGTCATGCGCCACCTGTACAAGCAGCATGGCGGCGAAGTGGTGGAGGAGGCTTACATGCCACTGTACCCCTCGGCCGATGACCTGGCCCAGGTGGTGGAGCGGGTGGTTCGCGCTGCCCCGGATGTGGTGTTCTCGACCGTGGTCGGTACGGGTACGGCAAGTTTCTATCAGGCATTGGCGCAGCGTTACGGTAATGGTCCTCGGCCGCCCATTGCCAGCCTGACCACCAGTGAGGCCGAAATCGCCGAGATGGGCGCCAAGGTGGCCTGTGGCAACATTGTCGTGGCGCCGTATTTCACCAGTGTCGACTCGCCACAAAGCCACGCGTTCGTCAGCGAGTGTCGGGCGTTTTTCCCGGCTGATGTGCGCATCACCGCCTGGGCCGAAGCCGCCTACAGCCAGATGCGCATGTTGTGCCAGGCGGTGAATGCCACCGGCAGCCTGGAGGTGGAGGTGATCCGCAATCACCTGTACCACGCGAGCCTGGACAGCCCCCAGGGCAGGGTGCATGTGGAGCAGCAGAACAACCATTCGCACCTGTTCGCGCGCATAGGCGAGATCGATGCGAGCGGGCAGATCTGCATCAAATGGCAGTCGCCTGTGGCTATCCGCCCCGACCCCTATGTGGTGGTGCACAACCTCGATGACTGGACGGCGAGCATGGCCGGAGGCGGCCCCTCATGAGCACCTCGAACATCCTGAATACGCTGCGTGAGCTGCATGTAGGCATTGTTTGCCCGCCCAGTGAAATCACCGATGCCCTGGTGTTGCAACTGATGCGCATCGGTTGTTCGGTGAAGCAGCACTGGCCACCGCCCAAGGCGTTCGACACCCACACCGACCTGGTGTTTTGCGGGGTGTTCGAAGGGCGCCACCATGGCGAACTGGGCAAGCTGCTGGCCCAGGGCGGGGTTCGCCTGACCGCTGTCGCGCTGGTGGAGTACGAAAGCCCGACCATCCTCTCGCAGATTCTGGAGCTGGGGTGCCATGGCGTGATCGTGCTGCCGCTGGACAGCCACAAGGTGCTGCCGGCGCTGGTGTGCGCCAGGAGCAATAGCGAAGCCCACGCCCGTTTGATGCAGAAGAACGCCCAGTTGCAGGAGCGCCTGGAACACCAGGCCGACATCAACAAGGCCAAGGTCCTGTTGATGGCGGCTCAGGGCTGGCAGGAGCCTGAAGCCCATGCCTACCTGTCGAAAGAGGCAATGAAACAGCGGTTGTCGATGTTGGAGATGGCAAGAAAAACCCTAAAACAATTCGAATGAGAAGAGGTTGCCATGTTGTACGGACTGGTTCTGCTGTATGTGGGTGCGGTGTTGTTCATCAACAGCATCTGGCTGATGGGGCGTATCACCGACCGTGAAGTGGCGGTGATCAACCTGTTTGTCGGGTTGCTGAGCCTGTTGGTGGCGGTCTACCTGATTTTCGTGGTGGGCGCGGCCGAAGGCATCAAGGCGGGTGCCTTGACCATCCTGTTCGCCTTTACCTACCTGTGGGTGGCCGCCAACCAGTTGTTGCAGGTCGACGGCCGCGGGTTGGGCTGGTTCTGCCTGTTCGTCAGCGTGACGGCGCTGGTGGTGACGGTCAGCTCCATCCCGGGCGCCGAGGGCCTGATGAAGGTGTGGGATGTGCTGAACTGGGCCGCGTGGACGGTGTTGTGGTTCAGCTTTTTCCTGTTGTTGGCCTTGGCCAGGAAAATCCAGCGGCTGGTGGCGGTGATGACCCTGGTGTGCGCGATCTTCACCGCCTGGGTGCCTGGGCTGCTGATCCTGTGGCAGCAGATGGGCTAAGGGCAACACGACCGCCCTGAGAACGGGCCCGATTCCTGTAGGCGCGGGCATGCCCGCGAAACGTCCAGCTTGGTACATGGCACCGGCGTTGCCGGTGTTCGCGGATAAGCCCGCGCCTACAGGTCTCAGCCTTCAGAAGCCCTTGCGTACCGCTGTTTGAGCATCGGCCCTTTGCTGTGCTTGCCTGGCTTGCACCTGGGCGATCTGCTGTTTCTGTGCTGCTGCGTCATTGCCCCACAGCCGGGCCTGCTCGGCCAGGAAGTTCTGCTTGAACTGTTGAGCCCGCATGGACCCGTCTTCAGCGTGAACTGCGCCGGCCAGGCCAAGCAGCATGCTGCCTATCGCGATGGTATTTATCAGTTTCATGATGCACCTCGATGATCGCCCGCTTGTTTGGGCTACGGTCTGGCCACTTGGGCGCAGTGGGCCATGCCAGGTCCGGTTCAGCAGCCGCGCGTGTCATGCCCGGTTGCACGAATGCTGGCTTCGATGGCGGGTTGGTCGGCAAGTGCTTTACTTTCAATGTTGGTGTTCATGATGCCTGCTCCCGCTGTTTCGAAGTTGACGTGTTTCGATGGGTTCAGCTTCTCACCGAAGACAGATTCGGAAAATACAACGGCAGTAGTGCAACTTGGGTGGTGCTACAGGTGTGGTGCAACAGCTGTAGTATCCGCAGCGTGAGTGGCCAACATGACCAGATGGCAAGAGTTTCAAGAGGCAGCAGTTGAACTTTTCGGCCTGCCGCAGCCATTCGCCAATGCGCAGGATGAACAAGGTTTTCTCGCGACTCAGGCCGCAGAAAACCTTCGAAGGCGGCGCTTGTTCATGTTTGTTGCCATTGCCGTTTGGGCCGGTTTTGGCTATTGGGATTATTACCACTACATCCGCCATGAACAGGCGCTTTCGCGCATGGACTTTTACTGGATTCTGCTATGGCGGCTGGCCGGTACCCTGGCGGTCGCCACGGCAACCTGGGTATCACTCACCACGCGCTTTGATAACGAGCGCTGGGTAAATGGAACCGTGGTGATTACGGTGTGCTTCGCCCAGACATGCCTGGTGGCGATGATACAAATTGTCCCTGCACCGTTGAATTACAATTATTATTTTGTCGGTATTGTCCTGGTTATCTTCTTTCAGCACGGGACCTTGGCACTGCTGGCACGCTATTCCTTGTTCAGTACAGGCTATTGCGTGCTGCTGCTGTGTGTGCAGGAAGTCATGACTGGCGCATTACATGTCAATTTTTTCCCTGCCATGTTTTATTTGCTGGCGTTTGCACTGGTGGGTTGGACCATCAGTGTGCGTGCCGAGAAAGTTGCGCGAGAGGGTTATCTCAAGTCCTTGGCCTTGAACAGGAAGAACGAAAGCCTTGAGCAGGCCAACTTTCGCGTCCACCGCGAGAAACAGAAAGCGGACGATGCCCTGAAGGCCTTGTTTGACCAGGAAGCAAGAAAAGCCGTGGAAATCCGCGAAAAGGCCGAAGCCAGCACACGCTTCGTTCGTGCGGCCTACCACGACACCATGCAACCCTTGGCCTCGATTGCCTCCCTGGCGTACGCGGGCGAGCGTATGGTCGAGCAGGGCCAGCATCAGCGCCTGCAGGAGATTTTCCACGATATCGACGTGTCGGGCCGGGAGATCAGCACCCTGTTCGCTGGCCTGCGGGAGGTGTTCACCAGCGGTGAATCGCAACCGGCCATCGAGCCATTTTCCCTGAACGCGCTGATGAGCGAGCTCGAATCCCTGCATCAGCCGCTGGCGCAAGCCAAGGGCCTGCGCCTGAAACTGCTGCAGCGCCAGCAAGACGCCGTGCTCAATTCTGACCGGGCGATTTTCAAGCGTGTGCTGGGCAATCTGATCACGAATGCCGTCAAGTACACCGAGTGCGGCGGCGTGGTGGTTGGCAGCGTGGCGGGCAGAACCACCGTGCGCATCGATGTAGTCGATACAGGCATCGGCATCCCCGATGCTTTCAAGAGCAAGGTTTTCGAGGCGTTCTTCCAGGTCGATAACCCTGACCATGATGCCCGACGCGGCTTGGGGTTGGGGCTGTCGATCGTGAAGAACTTCATCGACCGGCTGCCGGGGCATCGGCTGAGCTTCAGCAGCCGCCCTGGGCGCGGCAGCCGTTTTTCGGTCGACTGCCCGTTGTTCCAGGGTGACGCGCTGCCGACGGACATCAATGCGCCAACGCTGCAGGTCAATGGCCAACGTGTAGACATCGCCGGTGCCTATGTACTGCTGGTCGATGATGACAAGCGTATCCTTGACAGCTTGTCGAAGTCGCTGAGCCTGCAGGGCGCGATTGTCGCCACGGCCGAGGACAGAAGCACCTTGCAGGACGCGCTGGAGCGGGCGCCGGATCGTTACCCGGACTTGCTCATCTGCGATTACAAACTGCGCGATGGCCTGATTGGCATGGCGCTGATCGACCATGTCCGGTCGTTCTACGACTGGGCCCATGTGCCGGCGATCCTCTACACCGCCGAGCTGTTGCGTCAGCCGCTGCTGGACGACTGCCTGTCACAGGCGGTCAGCAAAGGCGAAAGCGCGGCCACCTTGATGGCTGCCGTTCAGCTGCTCTTGTCACGCGGTCGGCTGGCCAACGCTGGCGAGGCGGGTGAAGACAGCACCCCCAGCACTTGACCCGTCTTGGCGAACAGGCCTTGCAGGCCATACAGGTCGATTACCCCGAACTTGCCATAGAGCCTGCTCAGGTACTGGCGCACATTGACCGGGTTGATCTCCAGGATCGCCGCAATCTTCCACGGCGCGTTGCCTTGCAGCGCCAGGCGCAGGATGTCGAATTCGCGCGGTGTCACACCCAGGTCCTTGGGGCCGAGCGGGGTAGCGGGTTGCACGTGGAGCGAGGAGGAGGGGGCCTGGCCGCCTTTGCCGATCGCCTCGCTGGGCAGGTAAACCCCGCCGCTGAGCGCACGGTTGATGGCCTCCAGCATCACTTCATGGGCACTGGCCTTGGGCACGAACGACGAAGCGCCACGGCGCATCACCTCATCCACGAAGCGCCGCTCCGACTCCGCTGACATCACGATCACCGGCGCCGTCACGCACTTGGCAGGGTCGGGGTCGACCGGCGCCTCGCGGCTGGACTTGAACAGCGACAGCAAGCTGAGGCCGTTGTCGGGCGTGAGGTCGTTGCTGGTGGCCGAGGTAGGGATGCACAGGTCGAGGAAGATCACGTCGAAGGCCTGGCTACGCACCAGCGCCAGGGCTTCTGCGGTACACGAGGCTTCCAGCACCTGGGCGTCGTGGTGCACGGCCTGGATAAGGCTCTTGACCCCGGCTCTGAGGATGCCGTGATCGTCGATCAGCAGAATGCGCATCAGCCGGCTCCGGGTGGGGGGATGTGCATGCAGTATTGCCGAGAATGGCGCAGGTGTACCTACTACGGCTGTAGTGGGTGTGGTGATCGTTGCCGTCATGGTCGGGGCGCGCTTGCAGGCTCAATCGTTCCCTGTGGGTGCGGGTTTACCCGCGAACACGGGCGAAGCCCGCGCCCACAGGGGGCGCGTTAGCCTTGGGATAATGAGCAAGATCATGAACCCCTGCATTCAGGTTCAGAGCACCTTGAACCCATGGGTGCCATCGCGCTCGAGTTGCGCAATCAGACCAAACTCCCAGTCCAGATACCCCTGCATCGCCTCGCGAGGATTGTCCGTACCCTCGTAGGGGCGCCGGTAGCGATCGCTGCGGGGTACGGCAAGCTGCGTTTCGCCGGTTTCCAGCGGTTGCCCGGCAGCGATCCAGCGCGTGGTGCCGCCTTCGAGCAGGTAAACGGGAGTGCGGGTGAGGGCCTGCAGGTCACGCGCGGCAAAGCGTGCCAGCAGGCTGCTGCCGCACGTCAGTACGTAGCGACTGGCCTGTGGCACCCGTTCCAGGGTTTCGGCCAGTTGTGCGCGAATCGCCCAGTGCGCACCGGGAATATGGCGCTTGACGTAGTTGGCGCTGGTGGTGAAATCCAGCACCACGGTGCCGTCTTCCTGCAGCCAGCCTTGCAACTGTTCGACACCGATCTCATTGGCCTTGGGGAGCTCCGGCAGCGGCGCCTGCCAATCGCCGGCGGCGCTGAAATCTGCCGCCGACAGCCCGTCCAGCACTGCCACCTGCCAGCCCATCTGCGTCAGCCACGACGCGCTCATGTTGGCGCGCACGCCATCGTCGTCCACCAGCACGATGCGCGCGCCGCGCACGCTGGCGACGTGGTCGGTTTCCTGCACCAGCTGCCCGCCGGGCACGCTGCGGCTGCCGGGCAGATGGCCTGCAACGTATTCTTCGGGCGTCCGCACATCGAACAGGTAAGTGGTACGGCTGGCGTCGGCCTGCCAGGCATCAAGCCCGGCGCGCTCCAGGCGCAGCACGCCGGCGCGGTCGGCCACCGCGCGAGCCTGGCGGGCGGCGTTGGCGCGGGTGCCGGCGCTCACCTGGGCGAAGGTCTTGTCCTGGCCGTGAGCCAACTGCTGCCCGGCCAGGTTCCAGCCGATGGTGCCGTTGCGCAGGGCGGCCACCGGGTTGGGGATGCCGGCGTTGACCAGCGACTGGGTGCCGATGATGCTGCGGGTGCGACCGGCGCAGTTGACGATCACCTGAGTGGCCGGGTTGGGCGCCAGCTCGGCCACCCGCAGCACCAATTCGGCGCCGGGCACGCTGATGCCACCGGGGATGCTCATGGTCTGGTATTCGTCGAAGCGCCGGGCGTCGAGCACCACCACGTCTGCCTTGTCATCGAGCAGCGCCTGCACCTGCTCGGCGGCCAGCGAAGGGGTGTGGCGCACGCTCTCGACCAACTCGCCGAAGGCTTTGCTGGGGACGTTGACGTCACGGAACAGCTCACCGCCTGCCGCGCGCCAGCCGGCCAGGCCGCCGTCGAGTACGGCCACGTCGCTGTAGCCCAGCGCGAGCAGGCGCTGCGCCGCCACGGCGGCCAGGCCTTCGCCATCGTCGTAGACGGTGATGGCGGTGTCACGTCGCGGTACACGGGCGAAGATTTCCAGCTCCAGTTTCGACAGCGCCACGTTGGCGGCGAACAGCGGGTGCTCCTGGGCGAACGGGTCCTCTTCGCGCACATCGATCAGGGCCAGTTCCTCGCGGGCCAGCAGGGCGCGGCGGATGTCTTGGTAACGGCGGGTGGTGACTGTGCTCATGGGGCAGGGTTCTCTTTGGACAGGTCCCAGATGTTGGGCAGGCGGGTATTGGAATAGCCGGAAATGAACGCTTTTTCGCTGCCGTCCTCGGCGTACACCGCGCGCTTGACCGCGCCGATGTTGCCGCCGTAGACGTGGATGCTGATCGACACTTGATCACTGAAGGCATTGCTGACCTGGTGAATATCACCAATGCGCGGCGACACGGCCTCCACCTGACCTGGCGCCAGGCGCACCGGTGCGCCGCTGGGCTGCAGTGCGCCCTGGGCGTCGCGGGTGAAGTCTTGGGAGTATTCAGCGCCGCGCAGCATGCCGATCAGCCCCCACACCCGGTGATCGTGGATGGGCGTGCGCTGCCCCGGCCCCCAGACGAAGCTCACCACCGAAAAGCGTTGGCGTGAGTCGCAGTGCAACAGGTACTGCTGGTAGCGCTGTGGGTCGGGCTGGGCGAGGTCGTCTGGTAGCCAGTCGTCCTGCGCAACCAGGCTGGCCAGCAGGCCCTGGCCGCGGTCGAGAAGGGTGGCTTCGTCGGGCTGCTGTTCGAGCAACTCGGCCAGGCTGTCGATGAAGTGGCGCAGGCGCTCCGGGTTATGGCTCATGGTTCAGGCTCGGTGTTCGGGTTTCATATTACCCTAGCAAAGCCTTTTTCTATTCTCAAAATGCAAAATAATAATAAGCTAATATGCAAATAATGCATTTACAGATGAGCATTTCTGCTTTCAAATCCCATCACGCCGAAGGCATGAGGTTATGCCCAAAGCGCATTTCACAGCGGCTTGATTGATCTATAAATTATAAAAATCAATCAAGTAAGACTTAAAAGATATAAACCCGTTGCCACGAGACCGCACCTGCGGATCGGCCCTGACATGCCCCAAGCGGGCATCTGGAGACCCCCGTGCGTTACTTCAAGCAACTGGCCGCCACTGTGCTGGCCACCACCTTCAGCCTTGCCGCCGCCGCCCAGACCTTGGTCGTTGGCGACCAGAGCTACAACGCCCGTGCGGTGATGGAAGCGGCCGGGGTACTCGACAACCTGCCTTATGAGCTGGAGTGGAAGCAGTTCACCGCAGGCTCCCCCGTGGCCGAGGCGCTCAACGTCGGCAGCCTCGACATTGGCCTGCTGGGCGATGCACCGCCCTTGTTTTTGGGCGCCTTGGGCGCGCCGATCAAGGTGATCGCGGTCAGCCGCCAGAACCTCGAAGGGGTGGCGATTCTGGCGCGCAAGGATTCGTCGATCCACAGCCTGCAAGACCTGCGTGGCAAGCGCGCGGCGATCTGGAAGGGTTCGTGGAGCCAGCAACTGTTGTTCAGCGCCCTGGACAAGGCCGGCGTACCGCGTGATGCGTTGGAGCTGCGTTACCTTAGCGCGCTGGACGCTTCCCACGCCCTGGACGGCGGCTCGGTGGACGTGATCGCCACCTGGGAGCCCTACGTTACCCAGCAAGAACGCCAGGGCGCCCGCGTACTGGCCACTGCCGAAGGCGTGATCCCGGCGCAGAGCTTCGTGGTGGCCAACGCCAAGGCGGTGGACGCCAAGCGCGTGCAGATCGCCGACTTTCTGCAACGGCTGAAAAAAGCCCGCGACTGGACCCTGAGCGACCCGGCCCACACTGAGGCTTACGCTGACGCCTGGGCCAAGCGCACCCGCGCCGACCGCGACATCGCCCGCGCCTGGTTCGCCCGTGCGCGCACTGACCTTGCGCCGCTGAACCCGCAGGTGATCGTCGATGCGCAAAAGACCGTGGACTTCTTCGCCGGGCTCGGGCTGATCCAGGCGTATCCGGCCAGCAGCCTGTTCGACACCTCGTTTGGTGCGGCTATTGAGCAGCCGAGCGTCAGCCAGCACTGAAGATCTTCACCGGCTTCCTCGCGGGTAAACCCGCTCCCACAGGCATGGACTGCCCCCCAAAAGTTGGACAGTTTTAGCCAGTGGTCTGAGTCCTGTAGCTCACAGGGCTCAGGCCATTGAGTTTCAGCCTGATGCGGTCATGGTTGTAGTAGTGAATGTACTCATCCAGTCCCGCTTTTAGTTCCTCGACACTCTCAAAGCGATTCAGGTAGAAAAACTCCGACTTGAGCGTGCCGAAGAAGCTTTCCATCGCCGCATTATCCAGGCAATTGCCTTTGCGGGACATGCTCTGCTTCACACCTCGTGCGGCAAGTTTGTGACGGTATTGAGCCTGCTGATAATGCCACCCTTGATCTGAGTGGATGACTAGCTTGGGC
>NZ_QKMQ01000031.1:0-16685 GCF_003208145.1 Pseudomonas sp. RV120224-01b
ATGACTGTTACCCTGATCAAGACCATCGCAATGGAAGACGGTCTGCGCTTCGCTATCCGTGAAGGCGGTCGTACCGTCGGCGCCGGCGTCGTAGCAAAAATTATTGAATAAGTAGTTGATTTACTTGATCAGGCCGGTATAATGGCCGGCCTGATACAGCGTTACAGGTCAGTAGCTCAATTGGCAGAGCGACGGTCTCCAAAACCGTAGGTTGGGGGTTCGATTCCCTCCTGACCTGCCATTTCACCTCGGTGTGATGGCTTTCTTCTTACAGGATCCTCCTCGATGACCCCCAAAACTGAAGCCCAAGAATCGCGTTTTGATCTGTTCAAGTGGCTGGCTGTAGTGGCTTTGGTGGTTGTTGGTGTTGTGGGTAATCAATATTACTCCGCCTCTCCAATCCTGTATCGCGTTCTCGTACTTCTCGTCCTGGCTGCTGTCGCGGGCTTTGTAGCTCTGCAGACTGCGAAGGGCAAGTCGTTCTTTGCGCTGGCGAAGGAAGCTCGTACCGAGATTCGTAAAGTCGTGTGGCCGACCCGCCAGGAAACCACCCAGACCACGCTGATTGTCGTGGCTGTCGTGCTGGTTATGGCACTGCTGCTGTGGGGGCTCGATTCCCTGCTCGGCTGGGCGGTCTCCTTGATCGTTGGCTAAAGGTGTCCCGTGGCTAAGCGTTGGTATGTTGTGCATGCTTACTCGGGTTACGAGAAGCATGTAATGCGCTCCCTGATCGAGCGCGTCAAGCTGGCTGGCATGGAAGACGGTTTCGGCGAGATCCTGGTCCCGACCGAAGAAGTCGTCGAAATGCGCAACGGCCAGAAGCGCAAGAGTGAGCGTAAATTCTTCCCTGGCTATGTATTGGTCCAGATGGAGATGAACGAAGGGACTTGGCACTTGGTCAAGGACACCCCTCGTGTGATGGGCTTTATTGGTGGCACTGCAGACAAGCCTGCGCCGATCACCGATAAAGAAGCTGAGGCTATCCTGCGTCGCGTTGCCGACGGTAGCGACAAGCCGAAGCCGAAGACGCTGTTCGAGCCAGGTGAAGTGGTTCGAGTCATTGACGGTCCGTTCGCTGACTTCAATGGTAGTGTCGAAGAGGTTAACTACGAGAAGAGCCGTCTGCAGGTTGCAGTGCTCATTTTCGGTCGCTCTACCCCGGTAGAGCTCGAGTTCAGCCAGGTCGAAAAGGTCTAGGCGGACGAAGCATCCCATACCCCGCAGCCCTGTGTGCTGCGGGGTTTTGTCGTCACTGGGATAAAACGCAAGTCATCCGGGGAGCCAACAGGCGTTCGTACCCGATTTTGGAGTAGCTCATGGCTAAGAAGATTCAGGCTTACATCAAGCTGCAAGTTAAGGCCGGCCAGGCCAACCCAAGCCCACCCGTTGGTCCAGCACTGGGTCAACACGGTGTGAACATCATGGAATTCTGCAAGGCCTTCAACGCCCGTACCCAGGGTCAAGAAGCCGGCCTGCCGACTCCTGTGATCATCACTGTTTACAGCGACCGTAGCTTCACTTTCGAGACCAAGAGCACCCCTGCCTCGGTTCTGCTGAAGAAAGCTGCTGGCCTGACCAGTGGTTCGGCTCGCCCGAACACCGTTAAAGTCGGTACCGTTACCCGTGCTCAGCTGGAAGACATCGCGAAAGCCAAACAGGCTGACCTGACTGCCGCTGACCTGGACGCTGCTGTACGCACCATCGCTGGCTCTGCCCGCAGCATGGGCCTGAACGTGGAGGGTGTGTAATGGCTAAGCTGACCAAACGCCAAAAGGCAATCGCCGAAAAAATCGAAGCAGGCAAGGCCTACAACTTCGAAGAAGCGGCAACTCTGCTGGCCTCGCTGCCTGCTGCCAAGTTCGTAGAGTCCTACGACATCGCCGTTAACCTCGGTGTTGACCCGCGTAAATCCGACCAGGTCGTGCGTAGCGCTACTGTGCTGCCACACGGCACTGGCAAGACCGTTCGCGTTGCTGTCTTCACCCAGGGTCCAGCTGCTGAAGCCGCTCTGGCTGCCGGCGCTGACCGCGTAGGTATGGACGACCTGGCTGCCGAAATGAAAGGCGGCGACCTGAACTATGACGTCGTCATCGCATCGCCTGATGCCATGCGCGTTGTAGGTCAGCTGGGTCAGGTTCTGGGTCCTCGCGGCCTGATGCCTAACCCGAAAGTCGGTACCGTAACTCCAGACGTAGCCACTGCCGTGAAAAACGCCAAGGCTGGTCAGGTTCGCTACCGTACCGACAAAAACGGTATCATCCACACCTCCGTTGGCAAGATCGGCTTTGAAGCTGGCAAGCTGAAGGAAAACGTTGAAGCCCTGATCGCTGACCTGAAGCGTATCAAGCCAGCTTCCTCGAAAGGTATCTACGTCAAGCGCGTTACCCTGAGCACCACCATGGGCCCAGGTCTGGTCATCGATCAGAGCTCGCTGAACGTGTAAGAACATGGTGGCGTGACCTGTCACGCCACCAGCAAAAATTGGGGTCCCTGCCTGGCGGGGGCTATCCAAGACCGTAGGCGGCGCAAGCCTTAAAACACCAGCCCACGCAGATGGTGCTCCCGATTCGTTACCGAATCAGACACCAAAACGACATCCGGCTTCGGCCAGATGAAACGGTAAAAACCAGGAGTAAACCCGTGGCAATTAAACTCGAAGACAAGAAGGCCATCGTCGCTGAAGTCAACGAGGCTGCCAAAGTCGCTCTGTCCGCTGTCGTGGCTGATGCCCGTGGTGTGACTGTAAGCGCAATGACCGGACTCCGTAAAGAGGCCCGCGAAGCTGGCGTTTACGTACGTGTTGTACGTAACACCCTGCTGAAGCGCGCTGTTGAAGGCACCGAATTTTCGATCCTCAACGACGCGTTCAAAGGCCCGACCCTGATTGCTTTCTCCAACGAACACCCGGGCGCTGCTGCTCGTCTGTTCAAAGAGTTCGCCAAGGGTCAGGACAAGTTCGAGATCAAGGCAGCTGCGTTTGACGGCAATTTCATTGCAGCGAACCAGATCGACGTGTTGGCTACCCTGCCGACCCGCGACGAAGCTATCGCAAAACTGATGAGCGTGATCCAAGGCGCCACCAGCAAGCTGGCTCGTACTCTGGCAGCCATTCGCGACCAGAAAGAAGCTACCGCCGCCTAAGGCGCGCGAACTCTTTCAAAATCATACGTTTAATTTGATGGCTGCGTAGGCTGTCACCCCAATACAGGATTTAAGTCATGTCTCTGACTAACGAACAAATCATCGAAGCAATCGGCCAGAAAACCGTTCTGGAAGTTGTTGAGCTGATCAAAGCTATGGAAGAAACCTTCGGCGTTACCGCTGCTGTTGCCGCTGCTGGCCCAGCTGCTGCTGCTGCCGTTGTTGAAGAGCAGACCGAGTTCAACGTTGTTCTGGTTGAAGCCGGCGACAAGAAAGTGAACGTGATCAAAGCCGTTCGCGAACTGACCGGTCTGGGCCTGAAAGAAGCCAAAGAGAAAGTCGATGGCGCTCCTCAGGTTGTAGCTGAAGGCGTTTCGAAAGAAGCCGCTGAAGACGCTAAGAAGAAGCTGGAAGAAGCAGGCGCTAAAGTCGAGCTGAAGTAATCTCGACCTTGCGATGCCAGCCTGAGCGTTGAGCGAAGGGCTGATGGCTGGTGGCTTACGCCACCGGCCTTTTTCCGTTATTGGTGGTCGGTCAGGCCGGCCCCGATAACAAGCTGCAAGACACCCATGTGGGTGGCGCAAACCAAGGGGTTTGCACGATTTTCTGGCTGCTCCCGCCGGGAGAAGCCAAACAAGCAGGTGACCAAGCTGGGGAACGCTGATGGCTTACTCATACACTGAGAAAAAACGTATCCGCAAGGACTTTAGCAAGTTGCCGGACGTCATGGATGTGCCTTACCTCCTGGCCATCCAGCTGGATTCGTATCGCGAATTCCTGCAAGCGGGAGCATCCAAGGATCAGTTCCGCGACGTCGGCCTGCACGCGGCCTTCAAATCGGTATTCCCGATCATCAGCTACTCCGGCAATGCTGCCCTGGAGTACGTAGGCTATCGCCTGGGCGAACCGGCCTTCGATGTGAAGGAATGTGTCCTGCGTGGCGTGACCTTCGCGGTCCCACTGCGGGTCAAGGTGCGCCTGATCATCTTCGACAAGGAATCGTCGAACAAAGCGATCAAGGACATCAAAGAGCAAGAAGTCTACATGGGTGAAATCCCCCTGATGACTGAGAACGGTACCTTCGTTATCAACGGTACCGAGCGTGTGATCGTTTCCCAGCTGCACCGTTCGCCTGGTGTGTTCTTCGACCACGACCGTGGCAAGACCCACAGCTCCGGCAAGCTGCTGTACTCCGCTCGCATCATCCCTTACCGCGGCTCCTGGCTGGACTTCGAGTTCGACCCGAAGGACTGCGTGTTCGTGCGTATCGACCGTCGCCGCAAACTGCCGGCTTCGGTGCTGCTGCGCGCCCTGGGCTACAGCACTGAAGAAGTGCTGAACACCTTCTACACCACCAACGTGTTCCACATTTCCGGCGAAAAACTCAGCCTGGAACTGGTGCCTCAACGTCTGCGTGGTGAAGTTGCAGTCATGGACATCCATGACGAAACCGGCAAAGTCATCGTCGAGCAAGGCCGCCGTATTACCGCGCGCCACATCAACCAGCTCGAAAAAGCCGGCGTCAAGCAGCTGGACGTTCCAATGGAATACGTCCTGGGCCGCACTACCGCCAAGGCCATCGTGCATCCGGCTACCGGCGAGATCCTGGCTGAATGCAACACCGAGATGACCACCGAACTGCTGATCAAGGTCGCCAAGGCACAGGTTGTCCGTATCGAGACCCTGTACACCAACGACATCGATTGCGGTCCGTTCATCTCCGACACCCTGAAGATCGACACCACCAGCAACCAGCTGGAAGCTTTGGTCGAGATCTACCGCATGATGCGTCCAGGCGAGCCGCCAACCAAGGATGCAGCCGAGACCCTGTTCAACAACCTGTTCTTCAGCGCCGAGCGTTACGACCTGTCCGCCGTTGGCCGCATGAAGTTCAACCGTCGTATCGGTCGTACCGAGATCGAAGGTTCGGGCGTGCTGAGCAAGGAAGACATCGTCGAGGTTCTGAAGACCCTGGTCGATATCCGTAACGGCAAAGGCATCGTCGACGACATCGACCACCTCGGTAACCGTCGCGTACGTTGCGTTGGCGAAATGGCCGAGAACCAGTTCCGCGTTGGCCTGGTGCGTGTAGAGCGCGCGGTCAAGGAACGCCTGTCGATGGCGGAAAGCGAAGGCCTGATGCCGCAAGACCTGATCAACGCCAAGCCGGTTGCGGCGGCGGTGAAAGAGTTCTTCGGTTCCAGCCAGCTGTCCCAGTTCATGGACCAGAACAACCCGCTCTCCGAGATCACCCACAAGCGCCGTGTCTCTGCACTCGGCCCTGGCGGTCTGACCCGTGAGCGTGCCGGCTTCGAAGTCCGAGACGTACACCCGACCCACTACGGCCGTGTGTGCCCGATCGAGACCCCTGAAGGTCCGAACATCGGTCTGATCAACTCCCTGGCAGCCTATGCCCGCACCAACCAGTACGGCTTCCTGGAAAGCCCGTACCGCGTGGTGAAGGAAGGCGTTGTCAGCGACGACATCGTGTTCCTGTCGGCCATCGAAGAAGCCGATCACGTCATCGCCCAGGCTTCGGCCGCGATGAACGAGAAGAAGCAACTGATCGATGAGCTGGTAGCGGTTCGTCACCTGAACGAATTCACCGTCAAGGCGCCGGAAGACGTCACCCTGATGGACGTTTCGCCGAAGCAGGTTGTTTCTGTTGCTGCCTCGCTGATTCCGTTCCTCGAGCACGACGACGCCAACCGTGCATTGATGGGTTCGAACATGCAGCGTCAGGCTGTACCAACCCTGCGTGCCGACAAGCCGCTGGTAGGTACTGGCATGGAGCGCAACGTTGCCCGTGACTCCGGTGTCTGCGTGGTTGCTCGCCGTGGTGGTGTGATCGACTCGGTCGACGCCAGCCGTATCGTTGTTCGCGTTGCCGACGACGAAGTGGAAACCGGCGAAGCAGGTGTGGATATCTACAACCTGACCAAGTACACCCGTTCGAACCAGAACACCTGCATCAACCAGCGTCCGCTGGTGAGCAAGGGCGACAAGGTTCAGCGTGGCGACATCATGGCCGACGGCCCGTCCACCGACATGGGTGAGCTGGCACTGGGTCAGAACATGCGCATCGCGTTCATGGCGTGGAACGGCTTCAACTTCGAAGACTCCATCTGCCTGTCCGAGCGTGTGGTTCAGGAAGACCGCTTCACCACCATCCACATCCAGGAACTGACCTGTGTGGCGCGTGACACCAAGCTTGGCCCAGAGGAAATCACTGCGGACATCCCGAACGTGGGTGAAGCTGCACTGAACAAACTGGACGAAGCCGGTATCGTCTACGTGGGTGCCGAAGTCGGCGCTGGTGACATCCTGGTTGGCAAGGTCACGCCAAAAGGCGAAACCCAGCTGACTCCGGAAGAAAAACTGCTGCGCGCAATCTTCGGTGAGAAGGCCAGCGACGTTAAGGACACCTCCCTGCGTGTGCCAACCGGCACCAAGGGTACCGTCATCGACGTACAGGTCTTCACCCGTGATGGCGTAGAGCGCGACAGCCGCGCCCTGGCCATCGAGAAGATGCAGCTGGACGAGATCCGCAAGGACCTCAACGAAGAGTTCCGCATCGTCGAAGGTGCAACCTTCGAGCGTCTGCGTTCTGCCCTGAACGGCCAGGTGGTCGACGGTGGCGCGGGCCTGAAGAAAGGCACCGTGATCACTGACGAAGTGCTGGACGGTCTGGAGCACGGCCAGTGGTTCAAACTGCGCATGGCTGAAGATGCACTGAACGAGCAGCTGGAAAAGGCTCAGCAGTACATCGTCGACCGTCGCCGTCTGCTGGACGACAAGTTCGAAGACAAGAAGCGCAAGCTGCAGCAGGGCGATGACCTGGCTCCGGGCGTACTGAAGATCGTCAAGGTCTACCTGGCAATCCGCCGTCGCATCCAGCCGGGTGACAAGATGGCCGGTCGTCACGGTAACAAGGGTGTTGTCTCGGTCATCATGCCGGTTGAAGACATGCCGCACGATGCCAACGGTACTCCGGTCGACGTCGTACTGAACCCGCTGGGCGTACCTTCGCGTATGAACGTTGGTCAGATCCTTGAAACCCACCTGGGCCTGGCGGCCAAGGGCCTGGGCGAGAAGATCGACCGCATGCTCGAAGAGCAGCGCAAAGCCGCTGAACTGCGCGTGTTCCTGACCGAGGTCTACAACGAGATCGGTGGTCGTCAGGAAAACCTCGAAGAGTTCACCGACGCAGAGATCCTGGCTCTGGCCCACAACCTGAAGAAAGGCGTGCCGATGGCTACCCCGGTCTTCGACGGTGCCAAAGAGCGTGAGATCAAGGCCATGCTGAAGCTGGCTGACCTGCCAGAAAGCGGCCAGATGGTGCTGTTCGATGGCCGTACCGGCAACAAGTTCGAGCGTCCTGTGACCGTTGGTTACATGTACATGCTCAAGCTGAACCACTTGGTGGACGACAAGATGCACGCGCGTTCCACTGGTTCCTACAGCCTGGTTACCCAGCAGCCGCTGGGTGGTAAGGCGCAGTTCGGTGGTCAGCGTTTCGGGGAGATGGAAGTGTGGGCGCTGGAAGCATACGGCGCGGCATACACCCTGCAAGAAATGCTCACAGTGAAGTCGGACGACGTGAACGGCCGTACCAAGATGTACAAGAACATCGTGGATGGCGATCACCGTATGGAGCCGGGCATGCCCGAGTCCTTCAACGTGTTGATCAAAGAGATCCGTTCGCTCGGTATCGATATCGATCTGGAAACCGAATAACACGTGACGCGAAGGGGAGTGGGGCAGGTAATGCCCGCTCCCTGCTCCGCCAGGAGGAAAGGCCTTGAAAGACCTACTGAATTTGCTGAAAAACCAGGGTCAAGTCGAAGAGTTCGACGCCATCCGCATCGGTCTGGCGTCGCCTGAAATGATCCGTTCGTGGTCGTTCGGTGAAGTTAAGAAGCCGGAAACCATCAACTACCGTACGTTCAAGCCTGAGCGTGACGGCCTGTTCTGCGCCAAGATCTTTGGCCCAGTCAAGGACTACGAGTGCCTGTGCGGCAAGTACAAACGCCTCAAGCACCGCGGCGTAATCTGCGAGAAGTGCGGCGTTGAAGTTGCCCTGGCCAAGGTTCGTCGTGAGCGCATGGCGCACATCGAACTGGCCTCGCCGGTTGCCCACATCTGGTTCCTGAAGTCGCTGCCGTCCCGTATCGGCCTGCTGATGGACATGACCCTGCGTGACATCGAGCGCGTGCTCTACTTCGAGAGCTATGTCGTTATCGATCCGGGCATGACCACCCTGGAAAAGGGCCAGCTGCTGAACGACGAGCAGTACTTCGAAGCGCTGGAAGAGTTCGGTGACGACTTCGACGCCCGCATGGGTGCCGAGGCTGTCCGCGAGCTGCTGCACGCTATCGACCTGGAGCACGAGATCGGTCGCCTGCGCGAAGAGATTCCGCAGACCAACTCGGAAACCAAGATCAAGAAGCTGTCCAAGCGCCTGAAGCTGATGGAAGCTTTCCAGGGCTCGGGCAACCTGCCTGAGTGGATGGTCCTGACCGTCCTGCCAGTGCTGCCGCCGGACCTGCGTCCGCTGGTTCCGCTGGATGGTGGCCGCTTCGCGACCTCCGACCTGAACGACCTGTATCGTCGGGTGATCAACCGTAACAACCGTCTGAAGCGCCTGCTGGATCTGTCGGCGCCGGACATCATCGTGCGCAACGAAAAGCGCATGCTGCAGGAAGCGGTCGACGCCCTGCTGGACAACGGCCGTCGCGGTCGCGCCATCACTGGCTCGAACAAGCGTCCGCTGAAGTCCCTGGCCGACATGATCAAAGGTAAGCAAGGTCGCTTCCGTCAGAACTTGCTCGGTAAGCGTGTGGACTACTCCGGCCGTTCGGTAATTACCGTAGGCCCGACCCTGCGCCTGCACCAGTGCGGTCTGCCGAAGAAGATGGCCCTCGAGCTGTTCAAGCCGTTCATTTTCGGCAAGCTGGAAATGCGTGGTCTGGCGACCACCATCAAGGCCGCCAAGAAGATGGTCGAGCGCGAGCTGCCAGAGGTGTGGGACGTTCTCGCCGAAGTGATTCGCGAACACCCCGTACTGCTCAACCGTGCACCTACCCTGCACCGTCTGGGTATCCAGGCCTTTGAACCGGTTCTGATCGAAGGTAAGGCGATTCAGCTGCACCCGCTGGTCTGTGCTGCGTACAACGCCGACTTCGACGGTGACCAGATGGCCGTTCACGTGCCGCTGACGCTGGAAGCCCAGCTCGAAGCGCGCGCGCTGATGATGTCGACCAACAACATCCTTTCGCCAGCCAACGGTGAGCCAATCATCGTTCCGTCGCAGGACGTTGTACTGGGTCTGTACTACATGACCCGTGAAGCCATCAACGCCAAGGGCGAAGGTCGCGTGTTTGCCGACCTGCAGGAAGTCGACCGCGTATTCCGCGCCGGCGAAGCTGCCCTGCACGCGAAAATCAAGGTTCGTATCAACGAAACCGTGAAAGAGCGTGATGGTTCGGTGGTCAAGAACACCCGCATCGTCGACACCACCGTCGGCCGTGCGCTGCTGTTCCAGGTTGTACCGGCAGGTCTGCCGTACGACGTGGTCAACCAGCCGATGAAGAAAAAGGCGATCTCCAAGCTGATCAACCAGTGCTACCGCGTGGTTGGTCTGAAAGAGACCGTTATCTTCGCCGACCAACTGATGTACACCGGTTTCGCTTACTCGACCATTTCCGGCGTTTCCATCGGTGTTAACGACTTCGTTATCCCGGACGAGAAAGCCCGCATCATCGGTAACGCTACCGACGAAGTGAAGGAAATCGAGAGCCAGTACGCCTCCGGCCTGGTAACCCAGGGCGAGAAGTACAACAAGGTCATCGACTTGTGGTCGAAGGCGAACGACGAAGTGTCCAAGGCGATGATGGCCAACCTCTCGAAAGAGAAGGTCATCGACCGCGAAGGCAAAGAAGTCGAGCAAGAGTCCTTCAACTCGATGTACATGATGGCTGACTCGGGTGCGCGGGGTTCCGCAGCCCAGATCCGTCAGCTGGCCGGTATGCGTGGTCTGATGGCCAAGCCGGACGGCTCCATCATCGAGACGCCGATCACTGCGAACTTCCGTGAAGGTCTGAGCGTACTTCAGTACTTCATCTCGACTCACGGTGCTCGTAAGGGTCTGGCGGATACCGCCTTGAAGACTGCGAACTCCGGTTACCTGACTCGCCGTCTGGTAGACGTTGCCCAGGATCTGGTCGTTACCGAGATCGACTGCGGCACCGACCAAGGCCTGCTGATGACTCCGCACATCGAAGGCGGCGACGTTGTAGAGCCACTGGGTGAGCGTGTACTGGGTCGTGTCATCGCCCGTGACGTGTTCAAGCCTGGCACCGAGGACGTCATCGTTCCGGCCGGTACCCTGGTTGACGAGCAGTGGGTCGAGTTCATCGAGCTGAACAGCATCGACGAAGTGATCGTGCGTTCGCCGATCAACTGCGAAACCCGCTATGGCATCTGCGCCAAGTGCTACGGTCGCGACCTGGCTCGCGGTCACCAGGTGAACATCGGTGAAGCTGTCGGCGTTATCGCTGCACAGTCGATCGGTGAGCCGGGTACCCAGCTGACCATGCGTACGTTCCACATCGGTGGTGCTGCAAGCCGTACTTCGGCTGCCGACAGCGTCCAGGTGAAGAACGGCGGTATGGTGCGTCTGCACAACCTGAAGCAGGTTGAGCGTGCCGACGGTAACCTGGTTGCCGTATCGCGTTCGGGCGAGCTGGCCATTGCCGACGAATTCGGCCGTGAGCGTGAGCGCTACAAGCTGCCTTACGGTGCGGTGATTTCGGTCAAGGAAGGTGAGAAAGTCGAAGCTGGCGCCATCGTCGCCAAGTGGGACCCGCACACCCACCCGATCGTTACCGAGCTGAAAGGTACCGTGACCTTCGTGGGTATGGAAGAAAACATCACCATCAAGCGTCAGACCGACGAACTGACCGGTCTGACCAATATTGAAGTACTGGACGTCAAGGATCGCCCTGCCGCAGGCAAGGAAATCCGTCCGGCAATCAAGATGGTCGATGCTGCTGGCAAGGACCTGTACCTGCCAGGTACCGACGTACCTGCCCAGTACTTCCTGCCGGCCAACGCCCTCGTTGGTGTGGCTGACGGTGCCCAGATCGGCGTTGGTGACGTTATCGCGCGTATCCCGCAAGAAACGTCGAAAACCCGTGACATCACCGGTGGTCTGCCACGCGTTGCCGACCTGTTCGAAGCGCGTCGCCCGAAAGAAGCCTCGATTCTGGCTGAAGTCAGCGGCACCATCGCATTCGGTAAAGAGACCAAGGGCAAGCGTCGCCTGGTCATCACTCCGACCGACGGTAGCGATCCGTACGAAGAGCTGATTCCGAAGTGGCGCCACCTGAACGTCTTCGAAGGTGAACAGGTAAACCGTGGTGAAGTTATTTCCGACGGCCCGAGCGATCCGCACGACATTCTGCGTCTGCTGGGTGTGAGCGCGCTGGCGAAGTACATCGTCAACGAGATCCAGGACGTTTACCGTCTGCAGGGCGTGAAGATCAACGACAAGCACATCGAGACCATCCTGCGTCAGATGTTGCGCAAGGTCGAGATCTCCGAGTCGGGCGATTCCAGCTTCATCAAGGGTGACCAGATGGAACTGACCCAGGTACTGGTAGAGAACGAGCGTCTCGCCGGCGAGGACAAGTTCATCTCCAAGTTCACCCGCGTGCTGCTGGGTATCACCAAGGCGTCGCTGTCGACCGAGTCGTTCATCTCCGCGGCTTCCTTCCAGGAAACCACCCGCGTACTGACCGAAGCGGCGGTAACCGGCAAGCGCGACTACCTGCGCGGCCTGAAAGAGAACGTGGTCGTGGGTCGTCTGATCCCGGCCGGTACTGGTCTGGCCTACCACAGCGAGCGCAAGCGTCGCCGTGATGCCGACAAGCCGCTGCGTGTGAGCGCCAGTGAGGTGGAAGCCGCACTGACCGAAGCGCTGAACTCCAGCGGTAACTAAGTACAGGGCAGAGCCCCGGCAAGCCTCGAACGACCGTCGGTGACATGAAATGTTGCCGATGATCGGGCGGGGAGGGCCGGGGCCTCGTCTTGACTGGGTGCAAGATCCTCTTTAGACTTTTGTACCCTTAAATTTGGTGAGGCTCCGTCTCGCCAATTTTTGGCTTTCTTGCAAGACAATAGAGTCGCAAGACAATCAGTGGAGCTAGTAGATGGCAACTATCAACCAGCTGGTACGTCAGCCGCGTAAGCGTTCGGTCGAGAAGTCCGACGTTCCTGCGCTGCAGAACTGCCCGCAGCGTCGTGGCGTGTGCACCCGTGTGTACACCACCACGCCGAAAAAACCTAACTCGGCACTGCGTAAAGTATGCCGTGTGCGTCTGACCAACGGTTTCGAGGTTTCCTCGTACATCGGCGGTGAAGGCCACAACCTGCAAGAGCACAGCGTCGTCCTGATCCGTGGCGGCCGTGTAAAAGACTTGCCAGGTGTTCGTTACCACACCGTTCGCGGCTCTCTGGATACTTCGGGCGTTAAAGGCCGTAACCAGGGTCGTTCGAAATACGGTACCAAGCGTCCGAAGTAATCGGCCGTTTGCAGACATCCATTTTTTTGAGTCGATAAGAGTAAGGTCGGGCAGGGGTCGAAGACCCACGTCCCGGGCTAACCTGAAGACCGTTTGAGGGCTTATCATGCCAAGACGTCGTGTAGCAGCAAAACGTGAGATCCTTGACGATCCGAAGTACGGATCCCAGATCCTCGCCAAGTTCATGAACCACGTGATGGAAAGCGGCAAGAAGGCCGTAGCCGAGCGCATCGTTTACGGTGCCCTGGATACCGTCAAAGCACGCAAGAACAGCGACCCCCTGGAAATCTTCGAGAAAGCTCTCGACGCCATCGCTCCGCTGGTCGAAGTTAAGTCCCGTCGTGTCGGCGGTGCCACTTACCAGGTTCCGGTTGAAGTTCGTCCATCCCGTCGTAACGCTCTGGCAATGCGCTGGCTCGTAGACTACGCCCGCAAGCGCGGCGAGAAGTCGATGGCTCTGCGCCTGGCTGGCGAACTGCTGGATGCTGCCGAAGGCAAGGGTGCTGCAGTCAAGAAGCGTGAAGACGTTCACCGTATGGCTGAAGCCAACAAAGCGTTCTCGCACTACCGCTTCTAATTCAAGCATCAATCATTTTGCGAGGGCTTTATGGCTCGTACTACAGCAATTAACCGCTACCGTAACATTGGTATCTGTGCCCACGTTGACGCGGGCAAGACCACCACTACCGAGCGGATCCTGTTCTACACAGGTCTGAGCCACAAGATGGGCGAGGTGCATGACGGCGCCGCGACCACCGACTGGATGGTGCAGGAGCAGGAGCGCGGTATCACCATTACCTCCGCTGCCGTTACCACCTTCTGGAAAGGTTCCCGTGGTCAGTACGACAACTACCGCGTAAACGTCATCGATACCCCCGGCCACGTTGACTTCACCATTGAAGTAGAGCGTTCGCTGCGTGTACTCGACGGCGCGGTCGTTGTGTTCTGCGGTACCTCCGGCGTTGAGCCTCAGTCCGAAACCGTATGGCGTCAGGCCAACAAGTACGGCGTTCCACGTGTTGTTTACGTGAACAAGATGGACCGTGCCGGTGCCAACTTCCTGCGCGTTATCGGCCAGATCAAGAACCGCCTGGGTCACACCCCGGTTCCGGTCCAGCTGGCTATCGGTGCAGAAGATGACTTCCAGGGTCAGGTTGACCTGATCAAGATGAAAGCCATCTACTGGAACGATGACGACAAGGGCACCACCTACCGCGAGGAAGAGATTCCTGCTGAGCTGGTAGACCTGGCCAACGAATGGCGCAACAACATGGTCGAGGCTGCTGCCGAGGCCAACGAAGAGCTGATGAACAAGTACCTTGAAGAAGGTGACCTGTCCGTCGAAGACATCAAGGCTGGTCTGCGCGCCCGTACCCTGGCGAGCGAGATCGTTCCTGCTGTCTGCGGTTCCTCGTTCAAGAACAAGGGTGTTCCCCTGGTTCTCGACGCCGTTATCGACTTCCTGCCTGCTCCGACCGAAATCCCGGCGATCAAGGGTATCCACCCTGACCTGATCGACACGCCGAAGGAAGAAGTCACCCCAGAGCAGTATGACGAGCGTCCTGCTGACGACGACGCGCCGTTCTCGGCCCTGGCGTTCAAGATTGCCACCGACCCGTTCGTGGGTACTCTGACCTTCGTCCGCGTCTACTCGGGCTTCCTGACCTCCGGTGACTCCGTCATCAACTCGGTCAAGGGCAAGAAAGAGCGCGTTGGTCGTATGGTGCAGATGCACGCCAACCAGCGTGAAGAAATCAAGGAAGTACGTGCAGGCGACATCGCTGCTCTGATCGGCATGAAGGACGTCACCACCGGTGACACCCTGTGCAACGCCGACAAGCCGATCATCCTCGAGCGTATGGACTTCCCTGAGCCGGTGATTTCGCTCTCCGTAGAGCCGAAGACCAAGGCTGACCAGGAGAAGATGGGTATCGCACTGGGCAAGCTGGCTCAGGAAGACCCGTCGTTCCGCGTTAAGACCGACGAAGAAACCGGCCAGACCATCATCTCCGGTATGGGTGAGCTGCACCTGGACATCCTCGTTGACCGCATGAAGCGCGAGTTCAACGTCGAGTGCAACGTCGGCAAGCCGCAGGTTTCGTACCGCGAGAAGATCACCAAGTCCGGCGTCGAGATCGAAGGCAAATTCGTTCGTCAGTCGGGTGGTCGTGGTCAGTTCGGTCACTGCTGGATCCGCTTCTCGGAGCCAGAGCAGGACGACAAAGGCAACATCACCGAAGGTCTGGTGTTCACCAACGAAGTCGTTGGTGGCGTGATTCCTAAGGAATTCATCGCCCCGATCCAGAAAGGTATCGAAGAGCAGATGAAGAACGGCGTTGTCGCCGGCTATCCGCTGATCGGCCTGAAGGCTACGGTATTCGACGGTTCGTACCACGACGTCGACTCCAACGAAATGGCGTTCAAAATCGCTGCTTCGATGGCAACCAAGCAGCTGGCCACCAAGGGCGGCGGCGTGGTTCTCGAGCCGATCATGAAGGTCGAAGTTGTAACCCCGGAAGACTACCTGGGTGACGTGATGGGTGACCTGAGCCGTCGTCGCGGGATGATCCAGGGTAATGAAGACTCGGTGTCCGGCAAGGTAATCACTGCTGAGGTGCCGCTCGGAGAAATGTTCGGTTACGCAACCGACGTTCGTTCCATGTCTCAGGGTCGCGCAAGCTACTCCATGGAATTCTCCAAATACGCCGAAGCTCCGTCGAACATCGTCGAAGCACTCGTTAAAAAACAAGGCTAATCCCCTTTAGGCAAGAGGTTCACTGTCGTGGCTAAAGAAAAATTTGATCGTTCCCTTCCCCACGTTAACGTCGGCACTATCGGCCACGTTGACCACGGTAAGACCACTCTGACCGCAGCTCTGACTCGCGTCTGCTCCGAAGTTTTCGGTTCGGCAGTCGTTGAGTTCGACAAGATCGACTCGGCTCCGGAAGAAAAAGCGCGCGGTATCACCATCAACACCGCTCACGTCGAGTACAACTCGAACATTCGTCACTACGCTCACGTTGACTGCCCAGGTCACGCTGACTACGTGAAGAACATGATCACCGGTGCTGCCCAGATGGACGGCGCGATCCTGGTTTGCTCGGCCGCCGATGGTCCGATGCCGCAAACCCGTGAGCACATCCTGCTGTCCCGTCAGGTAGGCGTTCCGTACATCGTGGTCTTCCTGAACAAGGCTGACCTGGTAGACGACGCTGAGCTGCTGGAACTGGTCGAGATGGAAGTTCGCGACCTGCTGTCCACCTACGACTTCCCAGGCGACGACACTCCGATCATCATCGGTTCCGCTCGTATGGCCCTGGAAGGCAAAGACGACAACGAAATGGGTACTACCGCTGTCAAGAAGCTGGTAGAAACTCTGGATGCCTACATCCCTGAGCCAGTTCGTGCCGTTGATCAGCCGTTCCTGATGCCGATCGAAGACGTATTCTCGATCTCGGGTCGTGGTACCGTTGTTACCGGTCGTATCGAGCGTGGTATCGTTCGCGTTCAAGACCCACTGGAAATCGTTGGTCTGCGTGACACCACCACCACCACCTGCACCGGTGTTGAGATGTTCCGCAAGCTGCTGGACGAAGGCCGTGCTGGCGAGAACTGCGGCGTTCTGCTGCGTGGCACCAAGCGTGACGACGTTGAGCGTGGTCAGGTTCTGGTCAAGCCAGGTTCGGTCAAGCCGCACACCAAGTTCACCGCAGAAGTTTACGTTCTGTCGAAGGAAGAAGGCGGCCGTCACACTCCGTTCTTCAAAGGCTACCGTCCTCAGTTCTACTTCCGTACCACTGACGTGACCGGAAACTGCGAGCTGCCGGAAGGCGTTGAAATGGTAATGCCAGGTGACAACATTCAGATGACTGTTACCCTGATCAAGACCATCGCAATGGAAGACGGTCTGCGCTTCGCTATCCGTGAAGGCGGTCGTACCGTCGGCGCCGGCGTCGTAGC
>NZ_QKMQ01000032.1:0-15893 GCF_003208145.1 Pseudomonas sp. RV120224-01b
CATCAACGAAGGCGAGAAGTACACCGTTCGCGACGTGAAGCTGTCCGGTGACCTGAAAGTGCCGGAAGACCAGGTCAAGTCGCTGCTGCTGGTGCAGCCGGGCCAGGTGTTCTCGCGCAAGGTGATGACCACCACGTCCGAGCTGATCACCCGCCGCCTGGGCAACGAAGGCTATACCTTCGCCAACGTCAACGGCGTGCCTCAGCCGAACGACCAGGACCACACGGTCGACATCATGTTCGTGGTCGACCCGGGCAAGCGTGCCTACGTCAACCGCATCAACTACCGCGGCAACACCAAGACCGAAGACGAAGTGCTGCGTCGCGAAATGCGCCAGATGGAAGGTGGCTGGGCTTCGACCTACCTGATCGACCAGTCCAAGACCCGTCTGGAACGCCTGGGCTTCTTCAAGGAAGTCAACGTAGAGACCCCACCGGTGCCGGGCACCGACGACCAGGTCGACGTCAACTACAGCGTCGAAGAGCAGGCCTCCGGTTCGATCACCGCCAGCGTCGGTTTCGCCCAGAGCGCCGGCCTGATCCTCGGTGGTTCGATCAGCCAGAGCAACTTCCTCGGTACCGGTAACAAGGTGTCGATCGGCCTGACCCGCAGCGAATACCAGACCAAGTACAACTTCGGCTTCACCGACCCCTACTTCACCGCCGACGGCGTCAGCCTGGGCTACAACGCCTTCTACAGCAGCACCGACTACAGCGACTACTACGACGATGGCGTTTCGTACTATGCAATCAACAGCTACGGCGCCGGGGTCAGCTTTGGCTACCCGATCAACGAAACATCGCGCCTGACCTATGGCCTGACCCTGCAACACGACGACATCTCGCCCGGCACCTACAGCGCCGACGAGATCTACGACTTCATCGCCCGGGAAGGCAAGAGTTTCAACAACCTCAAAGCGTCGATCGGCTGGTCTGAATCCACCCTCAACAAAGGCGTGCTGGCCACCCGTGGCCACTCGCAAAGCCTGACGCTGATGGCCACCACCCCTGGTAGCGACCTGTCGTTCTACAAACTGGACTATAACGGCCAGACCTACCTGCCGGTGACCAGCAAAACCTCGCTGCGCTTGCACACCAGCCTGGGCTACGGCAACGGTTACGGCTCCACCGACGGCCTGCCGTTCTACGAAAGCTACACCGCAGGTGGGCTGGGTTCGGTGCGCGGTTTCAAGGACGGGGGCCTCGGCCCGCGCAACACGCCGGCCACCGGCACCTATGCCAGCGCCGGCCAAGCCTATTACTCCGACCGCGATACCGATGTGCTGGGGGGCAATATCCTGATTACCGGTGGCGCCGAGTACATCTTCCCGTTGCCGTTCGTGAAGGACCAGAGCCAGCTGCGCAGTTCGGTGTTCGTCGATGCCGGCAACGTGTATGCCGACACCTGCTATCTGTCGACCACCCAGGGCTGCGGCAGCGTGGACCTGGCGCAGATGGCCGTGTCGCTGGGGGTTGGCGTGACCTGGTACAGCCCGATGGGGCCGCTGAGCTTCAGCCTGGCGGCACCGCTGAAAAAGCCGGACAACGCGGAAACGCAGATTTTCCAGTTCTCGCTGGGGCAGACCTTCTGATCACCGACGGTGCACATTACCTGCTTTTACCCCTGCTTAACCCAAGTTGACAGTCACCTTGCCTAAGCTGGCCAGCATTCGAACTCTGCCCAGCAGGACACGCCCATGCCACCTTTCACACCTTGCTTTCCCAACGCACTGCGACACGATGAAGTCCCGCTCGCGCTGCTGGACCTGGTCCAGCAGCGCCTGGCCAGCCTGCTCGGCCCGCGCTTCACGGTGGTACTGGGCGGCAGTGGCGAAGGTGCCGGGGTCAGCCACTACCACTTGGCCATCCAGCACAATCAGAGCGGTGTTTCACTGGAAGACTATGGCGACGTCGGCGCCGGTTTCATCGAGCGCCTGCTGCGCATGGGCACCCAGGTCAGGGACATGCTCGACTCAGCCACGTTCAACCGTATGGCCAGCGACGACCCAGGCCGACCCTTGGTGTGGCTCCGCGAGCTGGCCAGCCACGGGGAAACCATTACAATGCGCGCCCCATCCTGAAATATGTTTTTCTCATGAAATCACTGCTTTACGCCGTAACCTTACTGTTTTCCTTTACCCTGCCCGCCTTGGCCAACCCGCCGGCAACCTTCACCGAAGCCAAGGTGGTGGCCAAGCAGAAGGTGTACCTGGACCAGGCCAGCAGCGCCATGGGCGACCTGTACTGCGGTTGTAAGTGGACCTGGGTGGGCAAGTCCGGTGGGCGCATCGATGCGGCCTCGTGTGGTTACCAGACCCGCAAGCAGCAGAACCGCGCCGAGCGTACCGAGTGGGAACACATCGTGCCCGCCTACACCTTCGGCAACCAGCGTCAGTGCTGGAAAAACGGCGGCCGCGAGCACTGCGTGGACAACGACCCGGTGTTCCGTGCCATGGAAGCCGACCTGTTCAACCTGTACCCGGCAGTGGGCGAGGTGAATGGTGACCGCAGCAACTTCAACTACGGCATGGTTGCCGGCAATGCCGGCGAATACGGCCAGTGCACCACCAAGGTCGATTTCGTCCAGCGCGCTGCAGAGCCGCGTGATGAAGTGAAAGGCCTGGTGGCGCGTACCACGTTCTACATGTTCGACCGCTACCAACTGAGCATGTCGCGCCAGCAGCAACAGCTGTTGATGGCCTGGGACAAGCAGCACCCGGTGTCGGCCTGGGAAAAAGAACGCGACCGCCGTATTGCCGCGATCATGGGCCATGCCAACCCGTTCGTGAGTGGCGAACGCAAATGGACTGCCGACTACAAGCCGGCTGGCAGTGGCGTTGCTCAGGCAGTACCAGCAAAAGCCGCCAAGGCTGAGGCGAAGCCGAGCCTGGCCAGTGCCGCGTCGGTCGGGGCTGTGCTTGGCAACCGCAACAGCCATGTGTATCACCTGTCTGTTGGCTGCCCGGGCTACAACCAGGTAGCCGCGAAGAACCAGGTGACCTTCGCCACCGAGGGTGAGGCGCAGGCTGCGGGCTATCGCAAAGCCGGTAACTGCCGATAAGTGCCCGCTCAGCTGCACAGCAACGGGGCCGTATGGCGGCCCCTTGCTCTCACGACCTGCACACCTCATTCACCAGGTTCGCCGGCCGTTCGCCGGCCAGCGCGCTGAGCAGGTTGTCTACCGCGCAACGCGCCATGGCCTGGCGTGTCTCCTGGGTTGCCGAGCCGATGTGGGGGGTCGCTACCACGTTATCCAGCTGCAACAGCGGCGAATCTGTGGACAGCGGCTCCTGCACGAATACATCCAGCCCCGCACCCCGTATGCGCTTGGCCCGCAGCGCATCGACCAGCGCAGGCTCATCCACCACGCGCCCACGCGAGATGTTCACCAGGATCGCCTCAGGCTTCATCAGCGCCAGCTCCCGGGCGCCAATCAGGCCTTCGGTGCTGGCACTCAGCGGCACGGTCAGGCACACGAAGTCCGCCTGCTGCAACAACTCATCCAGGCTGCACTGGCGCGCGGCATAGCGCGCCTCCACCTCGGGCTTGGGCCGCTGGCTGTGGTAAAGCACGCGCATCCCGAAGCCGGCAGCCGCTCGCCGGGCCAAGGCCTCGCCGATGCGGCCCATGCCGACGATGCCCAGCGTCTTGCCATGCACGTCACAACCAAAATGCGCCGGGCCCAGGTTGGCCTGCCAGTGGCCGTCACGTACCCAGTTCGCCAATTCCACCACCCGCCTGGCAGTGGCCAGGATCAAGGCAAAACCCGTATCGGCAGTGGTTTCGGTCAGCACGTCGGGCGTGTTGGTCAGCATCACGCCGCGCCGGCTGAGCTCGGCAATGTCATAGTTGTCCACGCCGACCGATACGCTGGACACCACTTCCAGCTGTGGCGCCAGGTCGAGCAGGCTGGCATCCAGGCGCAGGCTGGCACCCAGCAAGCCATGCGCGCCCGGCAATGCGTCGCGCAGGCGGGCCTGGCCGTCGGGCCGGGCGGTATCCACCCAGGTGACCTCGACGCGATCTTGCAGGCGGGTCATCAAGTCGTCAGACAGGCGTTTATACAGGACGATTCGCTTCTTCATTGCAGGTTTCCTAAGGGTTCATGGCCAGCCGCGTGCTGTTGCGCTTGGCGCGGCCAGATGTCTGTGACGTATTGAGTGCGGCGGTAAGCGCCACGGCGGTCAGCAACGCGCCGCACATGAACAGGTAAGAAGCGCCCGGCCCGCCGGTGGCGCCATTGAGGTAGCCCACCAGCCACGAGCCGCCGAACGAACCCAGCGCGCCCATGCTGTTGATCAGCGCCATGGCCCCGCCTGCGACGTTGGCCGGCAGGATCTCGGGCACGATTGCGAAGAACGGGCCATAGGGTGCATACATGCAGGCGCCGGCCAGCACCAGCAACGCATACGACAGCCAGAAATGCTCGCTACCCAAGGCGTACGAGCCATAGAACGCCACCGCGGCCACCAACAGCGGCGGCCAGACAAAGCGCTTGCGCTTTTGCAGGCGGTCCGACGCCCAGGACACGCCCACCATCGCCAGTACCGCCGCCAGGTACGGTACCGAGGCCAGCCAGCCGGCCTGCACGATATCGACATTGGCCGCCTGCTTGAGGATCGACGGCAGCCACAGCACAAAGCCATAAACGCCGATGCTCCAGCAGAAGTACTGCAGCGCCAGGATGATCACCTGCGGCGAACGGAACGCCTCGCGGTAGTTCTTCACAGGCTTGATGCCCTGCTGCTCGGCAGCCAGCGCCTGTTGCAGGGCTTCTTTTTCCTGCTCGCTCAGCCAGTTCACCTGGGCCGGGCGGTCGTCGACCAAGCGCCACCAGAAGAACGCCCAGATCACGGCTGGCAAGCCTTCGATGATGAACATCCAGCGCCAGTCGTAATGCTTGATGAGGTAACCCGACACCACCGACATCCACAGAATGGTCACCGGGTTGCCCAGCATCAGGAAGGTATTGGCACGCGAACGCTCGGCACGGGTGAACCAATGGCACAGGTACACCAGCATCGCCGGCATGACGGCGGCCTCCACCACCCCGAGCAGGAAGCGGATGCCAATCAGCATGTAGACGTTGCTGACCATGCCCGTGAGTGTGGCAAGGCCACCCCAGAGGATCAGGCAGACGAAAATCAGCTTCTTCACACTGCGCTTTTCGGCGTAGATGGCGCCAGGCACCTGGAAGAAGAAGTAACCGAGGAAGAACAGTGCGCCCAACAGCGAAGACAGCACCGGGGTGATGTGCAGGTCTTCGGCCATGCCGGACGCTGCAGCGAAACCGTAATTGGCGCGGTCCAGATACGCCAGGCTGTAAGTGACGAACACAATCGGGATGATGTACCACCAGCGGCGAGGTGCCAGGCTTTGGCTTTGCATGGTTTGTTTCTCCTGAGCTTGTTGTTTTTGTTGCAACAGGTGATTCGGGGTTAAGGGGTCACGCGCTTCTGCGCAGGTCGAAGGCCTCCAGCTCGTGGCGCAGCGGCAGCCCTTCCATGTCGCCTCGTGACTGCACGGCACGGCTGCCGCACCAGTTGCCGCGCGCCACCGCCTCGGCCACTGCGCGCCCCTCCAGCAGCGCGCTGAGCACGCCGACGGCAAAGGCATCACCGGCGCCGACGGTGTCCACGACACGGCTGACGGGCACGGCTGCTACCTGGCCTTCCCCCTTGGTACTGCGCAGGTAGGCACCGGCGTCGCCCAGCTTGATCACCACCAACTCAACCCCTTGGTCGAGGTAGAACGCGGCGATGTCTGCCGGGGTGTGCCGGCCGGTCAGCAACCGGCCCTCTTCCAGGCCCGGTAAAACCCAATCGGCCTTGACCGCCAGGGCATTGATTTCGCGCACCATGCTGTTTTGATCAGGCCATAACGAGGGGCGCAGGTTGGGGTCGAACGAGATGCTGCGACCGGCTGCACGCATGGCGTCGACCAACGCGTGGGACAGGGCCCGGCAGCTGTCCGACAGCGCCAGCGGAATGCCAGTGGCGTGCAGGTGACGCGCTTGCAACAGTTCTGCACGCAGCCGTTCGGGTGACAACTTGCTGGCCGCCGAACCACGGCGGAAGTACTCCACAGCCGGGTCGCTGCCGTCATCGCAGCGGGCCTTGAGCTGAAAGCCCGTGGGGCAGTGGCTATCCACTTCCACGCCGGAACAGTCCAGGCCTTCGCGTTGCAGGCTGTCGAGCACGAAACGGCCCAGTGAATCGTCACCGACCCGGCTCAACCAGCGCACCTTGAACCCCAGCCGCGCCAGGCCGATCGCCACATTGCTGTCTGCGCCGGCAATGCGCTTGCCAAACTGGCCGACACTGGCCAGGTCGCCGGTTTGCTCGGCAACGAACATGGCCATGGTTTCACCAAAACACAGCACGTCATGCTCATGCATGGGCCACCTCCGCCCCCAGTGCAGACAGGCTACGCACCTGGGCACGGGTCAGCGCCAGCAGGTCGTCGCCAACCAGGGGGTATTCGACAGCGCGCACCACGCCAGGGGAGAACTCGGCCATCAGCGTTGCCCATGCTTGCAGGTCAGCGGCTTGCGGCGGTATGGCAACCCGTCTGCCATCGGCCCGGCGCTCCACAGCCTTGCAATGCACATAGCGCACCCAGCGGCCCAGTTGACGCGCGGCTTGCCTTGCAGACTCGTCTTGCCATTGCCAGTTGCCAATATCGAAGGTCATGCCCAGACGTAGCCCAAGCGGGTCGGCATGCCGGAAGAACTGCAGCAGCGGTTCGATCCTGCCACCGTGTTCCGTCTGGTCGTTTTCCACCAGCAGCAGCGGCCCCTGTGCGGGCAGTAGCGCTGCCAGGGCGGCGACATCGCAACGCGCGGTGAAGTGCCCCAAGGACACCTTGAGCGCTACCGCGCCAAACGCACGGGCGAGCTCCAGCTTCTGCACCACAAGCGGGTCGGGTACGCCTTGCGCGGTCCACAACTCCAGGGGTGTCGAGTACAGGCATTCCAGGCGCAATGCGGCAATGACAGCGCCCAGCGCTGTCGCGTCCGGCGCACTGGCAAACAGTTCTTCGCGCAACTCCACACGGCTAACGCCAGCGGCGGCCAGCAGGTCAAGGAACTGCTCCTGACCACGTTGCCGCACGAAGTCGGCGCCGTAGCTGGAGAGGCTGATGGAAACGGGGTTCGTGTGCATTGTTCTTGTCCTTATGAAACCGGTTTCATTTTTAGTCGACAGCAGCAGGCGCCAGCCTGCCGTTGCTTATTGGGGTTGGGTTGAACCTCGGATGATCAGCTCGGCCTTGAAGTCGATGCGCCGGGCCGCCCCGCTGTCGCCCCGCAGGCGGCCAAGCAGGCTTTCGAAAGCCGCCACACCGATACGCTCGGTGGGTTGCGCCAGTGCAGTGATGCCATTACCGACCAAGGGGTACCAGTCAAGGTCGTCGAGGGCGATCAGCCCGACGTCGGCAAACAGGTTGCGCCCGGCTTCGTGCAAGGCCCGGGTCACTGCCAAGGTTGCAACGCCGTTGAAGGTGAAGATGGCTTGCGGGCCATGGCCACGGCTGGCCAGGAATGACGCCAGCTGCCCCTCCAGCCCGGCGCCGATTTCCAGCACCTGCTGGCGCATGCCGGCACGACGGCTGACCGACGTGCCGAATGCCTGCACCCGCTCCAGGCGTGAGCTGGTGCCATCGAGGGGTTCGCTGACCGCCAGGATATCGCGGTAGCCCTGTGCCTGCAGGTGGTCGAGGGCCTGCTCGACCGCGTCGGCATTGTCCAGGCCAACCAGGTCGAGATTCAGCTCGGGCAATTGGCGATCGACCAGCACCATGGGGATGTCACGCTGCAGGTTGAGCAGTTCGCCGGGGTGATGGCCAAGGGTGTTCACGATCAGCCCTTCGACGTTGTAGCTCTGCAGGGCCACCAGGTGATGACGCTCCTGCTCGTCGTCGCGGTTGGTGTTGCACACCACCAGGCTGTAACCGTGCTGACGGCAGGCGGTTTCCACGCCATGCATCACGGCCACTGAATAGGGGTTGAGAATATCGGCTACCAGCATGCCGATCAGTCGCGTCTGGCCGCGCTTGAGGCCGCGGGCCATCTGGTTGGGGCGATAGCCAAGCCGCTCGATGACTTCTTCCAGGCGCTTGGCCGTGGCTTCGGCCAGCAACTGGCGGTCACCACCGATGTAACGGGAAACGGTGGCTTTGGAAACGCCAGCGACACGCGCTACTTCGCTGATGGTGACCCGTTCGCGGGCATGGGCAGGCGCGTCGGTCATGGGCAGTCCTTATGATTGTTGTGATTGCGATGAAACCGGTTTCAATACAGCAAAACTGCGGCAGTTCGTCAACCTTCCGTTGGTCGGCAATGTTAAAACAACCATGATATTCGAGGTTAGATAAGCAAATTAACTGATTGATGCAAATACAATTTCAACCAAAAAACTGTGGGAGCGGGTTCACCCACGAATGCGATGTAGAATCTACCGCCGCATTCGTGGGTGAACCCGCTCCCACAGTGGATCAGGGTGCAGCTGGAGAAGTCAGCGAAGCGACTTCACATCAGCGGCCGTGACGGCGCTTCCCTGGTTGCCCCAGCTGCTCCTGATGAAATTCACCACCTCGGCAACCTCCTGGTCGCTCAGGCGCCAGCCAAACGCCGGCATGGTGAAATTCGAAGGCGCCGTGTGCGTCGCCGGTACCGTGCCCCCTGCCAGCACCACATGAATCAGCGACGTGGCATCCGCAGTCTGCACCACCGGGTTGCCGGCCAAAGCCGGGAACACGCGGATGTAACCCTGGCCATCGGTACGGTGGCAGGCTGCGCAATTGTCGATGTACACCGCCGCCCCTGGCTTGCTGTCATCGCCCTTCCACAGCGCATCTGCCACCTGCTTGTCATAGACGTGCGGCCGGTCTTCTGGGTTGCTCGGCGGCAGGGTCTTCAGGTAACGGGCGATCGCGGTCAGGTCGGCATCGCTCAGGTGCTGCATGCTGTGCTCGACCACGTCGCTCATGCCACCGAACACGGCGCTGCGATCACTGCGCCCGGTCTTGAGAAACTGCACCAACTGCCCCTCGCTCCAGCTGCCCAGGCCGTCCTTGTGGTCGCCACGCAGGTTCTTGGCAATCCAGCCTTCCAGCGGAGCGCTGCCGGCCAGAAACTGCTCGCCATCTGCCGGGCTAAGGGCCTTTTCCTGCATGGTCAGCGCCCGCGGCGTATGGCAGGCACCACAATGGCCAAGGCCCTCGACCAGATACGCCCCACGGTTCACCACCGGGTCGGCAGCAGCCGTTGCCTGCCACGGCTTGGCCTCGGGCGCGAAAAGGCCGCGCCAGGCAGCCAGCGGCCAACGCATGCTCAGCGGCCAGGGGATGTCGCTGGCCTTGTTCGCCTGTTCGACGGGCGCCACGCCCTTCATGAAGTAGGCGTACAGCGCCTGCATGTCCTGCTCGCTGACGCGCGCATAAGACGGGTATGGCATGGCTGGGTACAGGGTGCTGCCGTCCTTGCGGATGCCCTTGCGCACGGCCTGGTCGAAGTCTTCGAAGCTGTACTGGCCAATGCCGCTGGTCGCCGGGGTGATGTTGGTGGAGTACACCGTGCCGATCGGCGTTTCCATCGGCAGGCCGCCGGCAAAGGGCTGGCCGCCCTTGGCGGTATGGCAGGCCACACAGTCACCGGCACGGGCCAGGTACTCGCCCTGGCGCACCTGGGCATCATCATTCGCGGTGGCTTGCACAGCCGTCGCGGCCCCCAGCAGCAGGGTTGCGATCAACATTGTCTTCATGCTCATCGCTCCTCAAGCCTGGACCAGCGGGCCGGGGTTTTTCAGGTACTGCTCGCGGATGGCGCGGGCCGACCAGTAGGTCAACGCGGCCACCAGACCGGTCGGGTTGTAACCCAGGCCCTGAGGGAACGCCGAAGCGCCCGGGACAAACACGTTATGCACGTCCCAGCTTTGCAGGTAACGGTTCAGGGCGCTGGTCTTGGGGTCGGTGCCCATGATCGCGCCGCCGTTCAGGTGGGTGGTCTGGTAGCTGGCGGTGTTGAAGTGGTCTTTGACCTTCTTGCCCAGTACCGCAATGGACTTGGGGTTCATCGCCTGGGCGATCTTGCTCAGCTTGTCGACCATGAACTGGTTCATCCTGATGTCGTTTTCCTGCCAGTCAAAGGTCATGCGCAGCAGCGGTTGGCCATAGGCATCGCGGTAAGTCGGGTCCAGGTCCAGGTAATTGCCACGGTACGACTGGTGGGCGCCATGGGCGTCCATCGATACCTGATGGGTGTAGTAGTCGGCTGTGGCTTTCTTCCAGGCACTGCCCCAGGCCGGCGTGCCCGGCGGGTTGGCGGTGCCGGCAATCGGCCGGCTGCCAGCCTGGTTCACCCACATCGGTGAGCCGCCGACGAAGCCGTGCGGGCCATGGTCGAAGTTGTCGGCGTTGAAATCGTCGATGGCGATGCCGTTGCCACCCGCGCCGATGAAATTGTTGGTGTAGGTGTCCTTGTCGAAGAACGCCTTGACCGTGCCCATGTTCTGATAGGCAAAGTTACGCCCGACCACGCCTTCGTTCTTCACCGGGTCGTAAGGCTTGCCAATGCCGGAAAGCAGCATCAGGCGCACGTTATTGAACTGGAACGCCGCCAGGATCACCAACTCCGCAGGCTGCTCTACCTCGCGCCCCTGGGCATCGATGTAGGTGACGCCAGTGGCCTTGCGCTTGCTGTCGTCCAGGTTCACCCGCAGCACATGGGCATTGGGCCGCAGCTCGAAGTTGGGCACTTGGCGCAGCGCCGGCAAAATATTCACGTTGGGCGAGGCCTTGGAGTACATGTAGCACACGTACCCGCTGCAAAAACCACAGAAGTTGCACGGCCCCATCTGTGCCCCGTAGGGGTTGGTGTATGGCCCGGAGGTGTTGGCCGATGGCAGGTTGTAAGGCTTGTAGCCCAAGCTGGTGGCGGCCTTTTCGAACAACCTGGCCGACACCACGTTCTTCTGCGCAGGCAGCGGGAACGGGCTCGATCGGTCCGGCGCATAGGGGTTGCCGCCCTTCCCTTCGCCCACGACCTGGCCGTTAACGGTCCAGGCCTGGCCAGAGGTGCCGAACACCTTCTCAGCGAAGTCGAAATACGGCTCCAGCTCCTCGTAAGTGACGCCAAAGTCCTGGATGGTCATGTCGTCGGGGATGAACTTTCGCCCGTATCGCTCTTCGTAGTGGCTGCGCATGCGCAACTCGACCGGGTCTACCCGAAAGTGCACACCCGACCAATGCAAGCCCGCGCCGCCCACGCCCTTGCCCGGCAAGAAAGCGCCGAGCTGACGATTGGGCAGTGCCACATCGTTCATGCTGTGGCGGACGGTGACGGTTTCTTTAGACACGTCGACGAACAGCTTCTTACGTACGCTGTAGGTCAACTCGTCGATCACCTGCGGGTAGCTGCCTTCCGGGTAGGTGTCCTGCATCGGCCCACGTTCCAGCGCCACCACCTGCAACCCGGCCTCGGTCAGCTCCTTGGCCATGATCGCACCGGCCCAGCCGAAGCCGACAATCACCGCATCCACTTTATTCAACACAGTCGCCATGCCTCAGGCCCTCTCGCCGCGGATCGATATAGCCGGGAACGGGTAAGGCTCGTTGCGCTCAACCCAGTCCATGAAGTCGGCGCGGGCGCCGGGGAAGCCGATCTGGGTCCAGCCGACCATGCCTTTGTTGCCACCATGGATCGGGTCGCAGAAAAACCCTTCGCGGGTGTTCTGCACCAGCAAGCTGAAAAACACCTTGGCCGGCACGGTGTCGAAAACCAGCTCTCCGGCCTCGATCTTGCCGAGAATACGGTCTCGGGTAGCGCTATCTTGCTCAGCAAAAACTTGCCCGGAATTGGCCTTGCACCAGCCGTCCACGGCAGCGATGCCCAGGCGGTAGATTTGCTGCGGGCTGAGCTGCAGCTGATAGCCCAGCTCTGGCGCTGCGTCGGCGTTGAAAGGGCCTTGCATGTACCACTGAGCGCCAGTGGCGTACGGCGTGTTCATCTGCCGGTCGATGAATTCGGCAGCGCCGGCTTCAAGCGCGCCGGGGCCAAGCTCGTCGGCCGGAATGATGCGGGACACGGCGGCTTGCAGAAACGCCCACTCTTCGGCGCTGAAAAATGTCGGCTGATAGTTACCCGCCGGTGGCGTGGCCGGCACGTTCGCTGGCTGTTGCTGCGGTTGCGGGGCCGCAAGCAGTTGGCTGGCACCCACGCCCAGCCCTGTGCTGGCCACGGTAACGACAGGGATCAGGGTCAAGGTCTTGCGCAGAAAATCCCTGCGCGGGTTGTCTGGGGCATGCTCAGGCATTGGGAATCCTCATCGGCTCTGGGGCGGCCTTGATAAGCGCCATCTGGTTTTCAATGGAGAGGTGATCTTGATAGGCCATCAAGAAGACAGCCGAATAATCTAGCGCGTTCAGAAATGTTTTGAAACCGGTTTCATGATTGACTTTTCATCGCTGCAGCAAGGCCAGAGCTCTGTGGGGCCAAGGCTTTTTTCACATCTGCCTCACTCTCTACCGACATCCTGCTACCTACAGTGCCGACGCTCTCGTAATGGAGCGAGCTGACTGGAGTGGCAAACATGCTGCAAGGCGTTATCGACAAATTCCCCGCCTCACGCCGTGTGCAGGTACACCGGTTACCTTGGGGCACAGCGCTATTCGCAGTCTTGTGCCTGCTGTTCGTCCTGTGCGTGGCAGCAGCCTGGGCGCATGCCCGCACGGCCGTCCCCAACCTGGGCAACCCGCACCACCTGCAACGCAGTGGGCTGGAGGCCGCTTGGGCAAAAGGCTCGGTGATTGTGGTACTGCGCCATGCCGAACGCTGCGACCGGTCCAGAGGTGCCTGCCTGGGTGACCCCAGCGGCATTACGGTTGCGGGCAGCCAGGTGGCCGCCGCTGTAGGCCAAGGCCTGCAACACCTTGGCTTGGCGTCATCCGACGTGTGGAGCAGCCCGGAGGTGCGCACCCGACAAACCGCACAAGCCATGTTTGGTAAAACCGTTGCCACGCAAGGCTGGCTTAACCAGTGTGACGGGCACTTTGCCGATAACGCCTTTGGCCACAAGCGGGCCGGCCACAACCTCGTGCTGGTCAGCCACAGCGGTTGCATGGAACAGCTGGAGCAAGCGCTCCAGGTACCCGCCAGCGCGACGTCGAACAGCTATGCCAGTGCCCTGTTCATCACCCAGGGCAGCGATGGCAAGGCAACGCTGCTGGGCCAGATGGCTGCCAGTGAATGGCGCAAACTCGTTGATGCCAAGGAGCTGTGAACATGCCCTCCCGCGCCGCGTTCTACCGCAACAACCTGATACTGCCGCTGTTGCTGGCCGCCATTGTGTTCATGGCATTCGACCTCACCGAGCTCGATCGCTGGATCAGCAACCTGCTGCTCGACCCCACCACCGGTCAGTTCCCGCTGCTGCACAATCAATGGTTCGAGAAGGTCACCCACAAGTGGCCGCGCATCCTGCCGGACTGGACGGGTGAACTGGCAGTCATCGGCAGCTTGCTGTCGTTCATCTGGCCGCGCCTGGCCAACCGTCCCCAACGGGGCCTGACCCGGGTACTGGAAAAAGCCCGTATCGCACCCGTGCTGCGCTTCACCACCCAACACCGGCGCGACTTGCTGTTCGTGGTCGTGGCGTTTGCACTGAGCACGACCGTGATTCATTACCTGAAAAGCCACACCAGTGTGTATTGCCCGGTGGAAACCACACTGTATGGCGGTACGCAGGCCCGCGTTGAATGGTTCGAAAACTTCTCCTGGTGGAACAAGGCCGGCGATGGCCGCTGCTGGCCGGGTGGCCATGCCTCCAGCGGGTTTACCTTGCTGGCGCTGTATTTCGTGGCATTGCGTCATCGCTGGGCACAGGCGCGCAAGTTGCTGGCGGTCATTCTGCTGATCGGGTTCGTGTACGGTACAACACGGGTACTGCAGGGCTGGCACTATATGTCCCATACATTCTGGGCGGGGATCTTTGTCTGGCTGACAACCTGGGTAACGGCGTTGTTCTTCTATGGCCGCATCGCGTTGCAGGCGCCAGAGCACAGCCCGGTCATTCATGACGCTGCCATGGCGCAGCCCTTGTAGAGCGGCCTTGTCTCCCAGCCACGGGGATAGTGGAATCTGACAGGCACCTGTCATCCACTTAGTTGCTAATAATACTTTTAAAATAAACCTTAGCGAAACTTCCTACAGCGCTTTAGGAAGTTTCAATCTCCCCTGCCTATTGATTCCTCGTTAGTCTTCAGGCTTTCGCAAGATACTTGTGCGCGACCGCATGGAAAGTGCGCGGTCATTGCGTGAGCCTGATCTGTTAACTGACGAGGATTATGGATGTCCAGACAGTCCGACGGCACCGACAAGCCTGTGCCCGCCATGAAAAAGCCAATTCTGCTTGAGGATATAGAGGCTGCCCAGCAGCCTCACCGCGGGGCTGGCCCTGAACACGCCACGGAGCCACTCGGCTACCCCGCCGACCCGCAGTTCCAGCTACGCGGCGGCTTCGAAAACCTGATGCTCGACGCCGCCACCCCGCTGTTCGGCCTGGCCATTCGCCTGAGCACGCTGGACGACCTGCCCAACATCGCCTATGTGCACAAGGCCGTGCAAAACCAGGTCAGTAACATCCGCGAAGAAATCCGGCAGCACGGCTACCCCGTTGCCCAGCAGGAAGTCTACTCCTACGGCCTGTGCCTGTTCCTGGACGAGGCCGTGATGAGCCGCCCCTGGGGCAACAATTCGTGCTGGAGCCACGAACCGCTGCTCAGCATCTTCCACGACGAAACCCAGGGCGGCGAAAAAATCTTCGTGCTGCTCGAACGGGTCATGCAGTCGCCCAAGGAATTTCAGGATGTACTGGAGTTCCTGTACTTCTGCATTTGCCTGGGCCTGCGCGGCAAGCACGCCCTCGATCCCAAGTGTGACGACATCATCAAGGCCCTGATCTCGCGCATGCACAAGGTCATCCGCGAACTGCGCGGCCCCACGCCCGAAGCGGTGTGCGATCCCTACACCAACGTCGTCCATCGCCCCTACCGCGGGCGGCGCTGGGAGTGGCCCTGGTGGAGCCCGCTGGTGCTCTCGGCCATCGCTATGGTCTGCACCTACAGCTACTACAGCTACCGCCTCGACCTGATCACCGCCGAAGTCCTGCAATCGCTCGACGCCATCTTGCAGCAGTAGCAGGGGACGCCACATGCCTAGCCAAACCGATTTGCGTTTTACCTTCCAGCCGCTGGTTGGCCGCAGCGAGTTCGAGGTCGTGTCGTTCGAGCTGGACGAGGCCATCAGCACGCCGTTCCAGTTGCAGCTGGAACTGATCAGCTTCGAAGACGATGTCGACTTCGGCCAGTTGCTCGACAAGCCGGTGCTGTTCACGATCTGGCGTGGTGAACGCCCGCTGCGCTATGTGCACGGGCTGGTCAGCACCTTCAGCCAGGGCGAAACGGGCTTTCACCGCACCCGTTACCGTGCTCTGGTCGAACCCGTGCTGGCCCGCGCGGGGCTGCGCTCGAACTGGCGCATCTTCCAGCAGAAAACCGTGCCTCAGATTCTGCAGATCATGCTCGAGCGCCAGGGCATCACCGGCTACACGCTGAAGAGCATCGACAAACACGAGGTGCGCGAGTTCTGCGTGCAGGCCGGTGAAACCGACCTCGACTTCATCGCCCGCCTGGCTGCCGAAGAAGGCTTCGTCTACCGCTTCGAACACACGCCAAAAGGCCACACGCTGATCATCACCGACCGGTTGCTGGCGCTGGGGCAGATCAGCCTGGGCGCCATCCAGGCCGACGACGCGGACGACGGTTTCTTCGAGCCGGACGACATCGACCCCAACCAGGTGCTGTACCACGCCACCAGCGGCGGCAATCAGGCCAGGCCTT
>NZ_QKMQ01000033.1:0-14250 GCF_003208145.1 Pseudomonas sp. RV120224-01b
TGCTCGAAGTTGCCGCCAGTGGCGTTCTCGATGGTGACGCTAACGGTCGAACCGTTGTTGTAGACATCGTTCGCCGGAGTCTGGAAGTCGACACTGCCCTGGGTCTTGCCGGCCTCAACGGTGATGGTCTGGCCGTTGGACAGGGTGATGGTCACCGGTGTTTGAGCAGGATTGCTCAGGGTCACGGTGTAGGTGATCACGCCACCTTCGGTGACGCTTGGCGAAGCAGTCAGGGTCGCGGTGGTGTTATCAACCGAATCGTTGATCGTGGTCTGAGCCGGGGTCGGGTTCGGCGTCAGTTGCTCGAAGTTACCGCCAGTAGCGCCTTCAATGGTGACGCTGACGGTCGAACCGTTGTTGTAGACATCGTTCGCCGGAGTCTGGAAATCAACGCTACCCTGAGTCTTGCCGGCTTCAACGGTAATGGTCTGGCCGTTGGACAGTGTAATGGTCACCGGTGTTTGAGCAGGATTGCTCAAAGTCACGGTGTAGGTGATCACACCCCCTTCAGTCACGCTTGGCGATGCGGTCAGAGTGGCAGTCGTGGTATCCACCGAGTCACTGATTACCGTCTCAGCCGGTGCAGGATTAGGCGTCAGTTGCTCGAAGTTGCCACCGGTGGCACCAGTAATCGTGACGCTGACAGTCGAGCCGTTGTTGTAGACGTCGTTCGCCGGGGTCTGGAAGTCGATGCTGCCCTGGGTCTTGCCTGCCTCGATGGTGATGACCTGCCCATTGGACAGGGTCACGGTTACCGGCGTCTGGGCAGGGTTGCTCAGGGTCACGGTGTAGGTGATGACGCCACCTTCAGTAACGCTTGGCGAAGCAGTCAGTGTCGCAGTGGTCGTATCGATGGTATCGGTCACTTGGGTAACCGCCGGCGTTTGCGGCAATGTCACCGTCAAACCGCCGCCACCGGTAGCACCGGTGACGGTCGCCGAGATCTGCCCGCCGTCGATATACGGTGTATCGTTCGCCGGGACCACGACATTGACACTACCGCTGGTCTGCCCGGCCGGAATGACGATCACGGCGCCATTGGACAGGGTAATGACCAGGTTGGTAGTCGGTGCCTGTCCAACCGTGGCGGTATAAACAATTACGCCACCCGCTTCGCTGATGGAAGGAGTGGCGCCAAGGATCAGGTCGGTAGCGACGTTGGTGTCCGTCGTCGGCGTGGTCACCAGGTTGTTGTTGGGGTCACCCAGCAGGCCGACTTCTTCACTGTCCAGCGTGGCTGCAAAGCCCAGCCCTTCAGTGGGGAATCCAACTGTGGGGTCAACCCGGCCCGCCGTTTCTTCGAGCATCACGAAGCTGTGACCACCACCCAGCGCGCCACCACCGCCTGCGGCCGATGGACCGGCTGCGGTAGCTTCAAGCTCGGTAGTCGGGTCGACACCTGCAGCGATCGCCTGCTGCAACTCTTCCACCGACGGCGCGGCCTGTGCGGTCGCCTGGCTCAGGTCGGTGCTGCTGTCAGGCGTATCGGCGCTCCACTGGCTGTCACGGCCCAGGTCAAGCAGACGGCCATCGGCCAGTTCCAGAGTCACCGCACCGCCTGGACCAGTGAGCACTTCCTCACCTGCCAACAGGCGGTCCCCCTCGATGAGCACACGACGAATGCCCTCTGGGGATACCGCAATAACCTGGCCGACAATGCTTTTGACGATGGCTACAACGCTGCTCATTGGACTCTCCGTGTGACCCGATGGGTACTTCCCTGCCAGAGCGGCACTGCAAGCCACTTCAGGCGGAACTTATGTCGATGTTCTCTTGACGCTTTATTGCGTCAATATTCCGTCTATAACTTTTTGAAACCGCAATACTGCCAAAGTATTGACCTTATACAGGCCATCCTAAACAATCGGCAATGTAATGTCACATTGATATTTGTACCTTAGCCAACCGTTTGCCGAGGACAAATGTCGTACATCATCGAAAATGCGCTGGCCATTAAGTTCAGCAGCCTTTTCCACATACGGGCAGATGCCGTTACACACGTTAGAAGCACCGTCCATCGGCTACCGTCAAGGTCGTTGGCGTCAACATTCTGGTCACTCCAGTTGCCCCAGGCCCGTGCGCGATTACAAGCACAAACCTTGCCTGAAGTCGGCCGGAAAAGGGTTTGAAACCCAGGCAGAATCAGGGCTGCACTCATGCCCTCGCCAACCAAAGCCTGCTACTGACCGAGGCCACCAACAACGATTTACCGCAGATCAAACAGATAGCGAACCCGCACGCGAATACTGGCATGGGAATGATGGCAAACCATCGGTGATTACAGAACCACGGTTCAACGTGCAAACGCACTTCGTGCGATGAATTTTAATGATCTGTCCGCTTTAAAACGTCAACAAATCAGCGCCTGTTTACTGACAAGCCCGCGAGCCGATCATTCACCCACACGGCGTTGTCTTGATGGCAGGCTATGCTGCACATGAAACGGATCCCGAACAGGATCAGAAATGAAACAGTCACCGCATGGCAGCGTCTATGCAGTAGCAATAACGACGTAGAATTGTTTACTCAGTATCGATTCAAGGCGACCATTGGCCAGCTGCCTCGCAGCACCATTGAACGTCAGGGTGAGCCGACAGACCTGAACGGCGGCACACCCACCCCACCCACCACAAGGATGAAGAGAGCGCCGCGTGGAATCTGAAGTCAGTCGAGTCCAACTCAGCCACGATCCACGCAGTCAGCATGACGATCCCTTGCTGGATAGTCTGCTGAGCCTGTGTGTCCTGCACCAGAAACCCGCCAGCCGGGTCATGCTGACCACGGGCCTGCCGCTGCCCGCCCAGCGCCTGAGCCCCGAGCTGCTGCCCCGCGCCGCCGCTCGGGCGGGCCTGCAAGGGCGCCTGCTGCAACGCAAGCTGGAGCAGATACCGAGCATCGCGATGCCGGCCATGTTGCTGCTCAAGGAAGGCCGCAGCGCCGTCCTGCTGGGCTGGGAAAATGAAGATACCGCACGCCTGCTGCTCAGCGAGAGCGACGGCGGTGAGGTGCATGTCAGCCGCGAAGCCCTGCAAAGCGACTACAGCGGCCGGGTGTTCTTTGCCCAGCCGCAACACAAGTTCGACGTCAATCACGGCAACCTGATCCCACGCGCGAAGTCGTGGTTCCGCGACACGTTGCTACGCAGCAAGTGGCTTTATATCGATGCCATCGCCGCCAGCCTGGTGATCAATCTGATCGCCTTGGCCGCGCCGTTGTTCGTGATGAACGTGTATGACCGCGTGGTACCTAACCAGGCTACGTCGACACTTTGGGTGCTGGCCGTCGGCATCGCCGGCGCCTACATCTTCGACCTGATCCTCAAAGGCCTGCGCGGCCTGTGCCTGGACCTTGCCGGCAAGAAAACCGACCTGATCATTTCAGCAACGCTGTTCGAACGCATCGTCGGCATGTCGATGAAGTACCGGCCGGCACGGGTGGGCAGCTTTGCCCAGAACATTCACGAGTTCCAGGGGCTGCGCGACTTCCTCGCGTCGCTGACGCTTACCAGCCTGATCGACCTGCCTTTCACCATCCTGATCCTGGTCGTCATCGCCATCATTGGCGGGCACCTTGTATGGATCCCGGTCATTGCCTTCCCGCTGGCCCTGGGCATCGGTTACGCCCTGCAGCGGCCGCTGATGGCGACCATGGAGCGGACGATGGCCCTGGCCTCGGAGCGCCAGTCCAGCCTGATCGAGACCCTGGCCGGCCTGGACGCGGTGAAGGTCAACAACGCCGAAAGCGAACGCCAGTACATGTGGGAGCAGACCCTCGGTACGCTCAGCCGCCTGGAGCTGAGGGTGAAGGTGCTGTCCAGCCTGGCGATGAACATCACCCTGCTGATCCAGCAACTGGCGGGCGTGGCGATGATCTGCGTCGGCGTGTACCTGATCATCGATGGCAACCTGAGCATGGGTGGCCTGGTGGCCTGCTACATGCTCAGCGGCCGCGCGCTTGGCCCACTGGGCCAGCTGAACGGTTTGCTCGCCCGCTACCAGCAGGCCAAGGTGACCATGGTTTCCACCGACCACATGATGGAGCTGCCGCAAGAGCGCAACTTCGAAGAGCGCCCACTGAGCCGCAAGGTGCTGCAGGGTAGCGTCGAGTTCCGCGGGGTCGATTTCACCTACCCCAACCAGCAAAACCTGGCCCTGAAGAACATCAACCTGACCATCCGCCCCGGCGAGAAGGTCGGCATCATTGGCCGCAGCGGTTCGGGCAAGAGCTCGCTGGCCAAGCTCATCGTTGGCCTGTACGAGGCCAATGGCGGCTCGTTGCTGGTCGATGGTGTGGACATTCGCCAGATCGACGTCAGCGAACTGCGCCACAACATCGGCTATGTACCGCAGGACATCCAGCTGCTGGCTGGCACGCTGCGCGACAACCTGGTCAGCGGTGCCCGCTACATCGAGGACGAACTGATCCTGCAAGCTGCCGAGCTGGCAGGCGTGCATGAATTCGCCCGCCTGCACCCGGACGGCTACGAGCTGCAAGTGGGGGAGCGTGGGCAGAACCTGTCCGGCGGCCAGCGGCAGAACGTTGCCCTGGGGCGTGCGCTGCTGCTCAACCCGCAGCTCCTGCTGCTGGATGAGCCGACCAGCGCCATGGACAACACGGGCGAAGAACGCCTCAAACAGCGCCTGCAAGCCGTGGTGGAGGGCAAGACGGTGCTGTTGGTCACGCACCGTGCCTCGCTGCTGTCGCTGGTAGACCGACTGATCGTGATCGATCGCGGACAGATAGTCGCCGACGGCCCGAAAGCCGCGGTCATGGATGCGCTGAAGAAGGGGCAGATCAGTGTTGCATAAGCTGGATATGGGGCAATTCAAGGATGGCCTGCGGCGCTATTTCAAGGGCTCCGACTCACTGGGCGGCCAGCCGCTGCCAGAGGTGAACAAAGCCCTGATCGAGGATGCGCCAAGGGTGGTACGGCTGACCATCTGGGGCGTTATTCTGTTCTTCGTGTTCATGATCGTATGGGCCAGCGTTGCACCCATCGATGAGGTCACGCGGGGCGAAGGCAAGGCTATCCCGTCTTCCAAGGTGCAGAAGATCCAGAACCTGGAAGGCGGCATCGTCGCCGAGATTTTCGCCAAGGAAGGGCAGATCGTAGAAGTGGGCCAGCCACTGCTGCGCCTGGACGAAACCCGTTTCGCGTCCAACGTCGGTGAAACCGAGGCAGATCGCCTGGCCATGGCCCTGCGGGTCGAACGGCTGAGTGCGGAAGTTCAGGACAGCCCGCTCAAGATCGACGAAGCACTGCGCAAAGCCGCACCCAGCCAGGCAGCCAGTGAAGAGTCGCTGTACCAGAGCCGGCGCCAGCAACTGCAGGACGAAATTGGCGGCCTGCAGCAGCAGCTGGTCCAGCGCCAGCAGGAACTGCGTGAATACAGCTCCAAACGTGCCCAGTACGCCAACAGCCTTGAGCTGCTGCGCAAGGAAATCGGCATGTCCGAACCGCTGGTGGCCACCGGTGCGATTTCCCAGGTAGAAGTGCTGCGCCTGCGCCGTGCCGAAGTTGAAAACCGCGGCCAGCTTGACTCCACCGCACTGGCCATCCCGCGTGCCGAGGCCGCCATCCGCGAGGTGCAGAGCAAGATCGAAGAAACCCGTGGCAAGTTCCGCAGCGAAGCATTGACCCAGCTGAACGAGGCACGCACCGAGCTGAACAAGGCGACCGCCACCAGCAAGGCACTGGACGACCGGGTACACCGCACCATGGTCACTTCACCGGTGCGCGGTATCGTCAAGCAGCTGCTGGTGAACACCATTGGCGGGGTAATTCAGCCAGGCAGCGATATCATCGAGATCGTGCCACTGGACGACACGCTGGTCATCGAAGCGAAAATCCTGCCCAAGGACATCGCCTTCCTGCACCCAGGCCAGGAAGCGACGGTGAAGTTCACCGCCTATGACTACACCATCTACGGTGGGCTCAAGGCCAAGCTGGAACAGATCGGTGCGGACACCATCACCGATGAAGACAAGAAGACCACGTATTACCTGATCAAGCTGCGTACCGATCGCAGCCACCTGGGGACTGACGAGAAACCGCTGCTGATCATTCCGGGGATGGTGGCCACGGTGGATATCATGACCGGCAAGAAGACCATCATGAGCTACCTGCTCAAGCCGATCATGAAAGCGCGTTCGGAAGCATTGCGCGAGCGGTGATGATCCTGGCCACTGCTTGATAGTGGCCCTTCTGGCCCTATCGCCGGCAAGCCAGCTCCCACAGGTACTGCACTAGCCTTGAGGTCGCCGCAGTACTTGTGGGAGCTGGCTTGCCGGCGATGAGGCCAGGACAGCCAACACACAATAATTCAGCGCCAGGGCGCAGGTTCGCCAACCAGCTGCCCCTGAATCCCGCCTACACCCATCTCCTTCAACACCAGCCGCTCCCCTTCCGTCTCGACCCGCTCGGCAATCAACGGCAGATCGATGCTGTGTGCCGCGCGCTGGATCGCTTCGATGAACAGGCGTTTGTGCTGCTCTTGGTCGATGTTGCGGATATAGCTGCCATCAATTTTCAGATACGCCAGGCCCAGGTGCGCCAGGTTGCCGATCATGCTGAAGCGGCCGCCGAAGCGCTGCAGTGCCAGACCAAAGCCAAGCGCGTGCAGGCGCCGGGTCAGGTGTTCCAGGGCAGCCTGCTCAGGCAACTGCTCCTCACCAATTTCAAACACCAGCCGAGGCCCCATGGCCGTGTTCTGGCCCAGCAGCTCGAAGACGCGCTGCAGGGCCTTAGGGTCGGCCAGCGTGGCGGCCGACAGGTTCAGCGCCAGCGCCTGGTCATGCCCACGCAAGTGCGCCAGCACTTTCTCCAGCACCAGCACATCCAGCCGTGGCATCCAGCCAAAGCGTTCCAGCCAGGGCAGGAAGCGGCCCGCGGGCAACGCCTCGCCCTGGCCATCCTTCAAGCGCGAAATCACTTTGTGGTGCAGCACCCGTTGTGCCGTGCCGGAGTCCACCACAGGCTGGAAGAACAGTTCGAAATGCCCGTTGATAAAGGCTTGGTCAAGCCGCTCATGCCAGTCGTGCTGGCTGTCCGCCGCAACGGCAGCCACGCCTTGTTCAAGGCACACCCAGCCTGGCGTCGGCTGGTTTTCGGCACGGGCCAGGGCTTCGTCGGCAAGCTTGAGCAACGCCTGTGGTGCATCACCGGGGCTGAACGGCGCAAGGCCGATGCAGGCAACCGGGTCGATATCACTGGCGCCGGTCTCGTGCAGGCTCTGCAGCGTCGCCTCCAGTGCCTGGGCTAGGTGTACCGCTTCCTCATGCACCATGCCCGGCGCCAGCACGGCAAACTCGCCGCCACGGCTGCGGGAAATCAGGTCGTTGGTTTCCGGGAAACTGGCACAGGTACGGCGCAACTGCTCACCCACAGCTTGCAGCAACTGGTCGGTGCGCTGGCCACCCAGTCGGGCGTTCAAACCCGCCAGGCCTTGAACGCGCAGCAACAGCAGGTAACCCGCGCGCGCTTCTTCCAGGTTGCTCACCCGGGTGTTCAGTTGCATCTCGAAATAGCGGCGGTTGGACAAGCCGGTCAAGCTGTCCTGGTACGACTCGGCACGCAGCCGCTCGCTGCGCTCGGCCTGCTCGGTGAACAAGGCCTTGAGCTTCTCGACCATCTGGTTCATTGCCTGCACCACGCGGCGCAACTCCGGTGTACGCGGCAACTCGGGCAGGCTTAGGAATTCGCGACGGGCAATGGCGTGGGATTGCTCGACCATGTAGTCCAGCGGCCGCAACTGGCGGCGCAGCAGCAAGGCGCCGAGCACGGCACTGGCGGCACCGCACAGCAGCAGCCAGCCCAGGCTGCCCAAGGCGCTTTGCCAGAGCTTGGCAATGGCGAACATCGGGTGGCTGATCACTTCAACGCGCGCGGCCTGCTGCCAGCCACGGCTGACGATGGCGTCCCCGCCGGCTGCCTCCAGGCCGATCAGGTGCACGAACCAGCGCGGTACACCGCCAGGGTCCGGCTCGGCGTGGCGCTCCACCAGCACGGCATTGGAACCCAGGTCGACGACCTTGATGCTGGAGTAGTAACCACTGTCGAAGATCGAACTGACCATCAGCTCGACCATCGCCGGGTCGTCGATATTAGGCGTCAGTGACAGCGCCAGTGCGGTCGCGGCATCCTGGGCATGCGAGCGCAGCTGGTTGACGTACTGGCTGCGCGAGCTTTCCAGGCTGACCATGAAACTGCCACTGAAGGCGACCACCAGGAACAGGCAAATGGCCAACAGCAATTGTTTGAACAGTGACATCTGTGCTCCTTCAGTAAACAGGCTCGGCCGGGAACCCTTCGGCCTGCATTTTTTTCAGCAAATCCTGCCAGCGTGACAGCCGCTTGGTATCGCCGACCTTCTTGTTGCCCGCGGCCCCCGTCAGCCACAACCCCTCGCCATTGAAGGCGTATACCGGCAACAGGTCGGTACGCTGGCTGGCCGGCTTGATGGCGTCCATCAGGCTATCGAGCACCAAAGGCTGGGCCTGTGGGCTTGAATAATAGGTCAGCACCATATGTGCCCGGTTCTGCCGCAACGCCTTTACGTAGGTGATGCGCAGTTTTTCGCTGGGGATGCCCATGCGCCGCAGGCTGAAATATTTGGCGATGGCGTAGTCTTCGCAGTCCCCGGCGCCCTTGATCAAGGCCTGCACCGGTGTGGCCCAGTAATCGACCTCATGCCAGAGGTCGATGTCTTCGACATAGCGCAATTGCTGGTTGAAGAAGCGGTTGACCACTTGCAACCGCTCAAGCTCGCTCCCCTGCTTCTGGGTAGCCATCAGGTTCTGCCAGGCATCGATGCGCCCCTTCCCGGCCCCCAAGGGGCCATACAGGGCCTGTGACTTGCGGCTGATCTGGGAAAAATCCCAATCCGCGTGCAAGCCGCCCAGCAGCAGACTGCCCAGCAGCGCGGCAAAGCCGACACATCGCACAACGGTTTTGAGCACCCAGGATATCGCCACTGCGAAGCCCTGTTCAGACCAGTCGAAAGCAGCGATGGTGGGCCCTGCCACAACAAAAGACAATGGCACGCTGCAATCATGCACCCGCTTGTCAGCCCGCCTACACTTTCTGTTTATATCCTTCTATAGGCCGCTTCCTTTGGCAGGCGACTTCATCCACCATAGCCGCGCTTTTGGGGCGCCCGTTCCATTACAGGTGCAGGTTTGACAATTCCCATGGGCTGTAACTAGTGTCATTGGATCCAACTTTAGTCATCGTTGAGGCAGACGTCGCGTGGCCGAGAAAATCAAATTGAGCAATGTGCTGGCCAGCGAGCAGCTGTTGCCGCACCAGGCCCGTGGCGTGATCGAAGAACGCCTGCGTAGTGCCATTCTCGATGGCCGCTTGCCGCCAGGTACTGCCGTGCGCCAGCAAGAACTCGCCACCTTGTTCGGCGTCAGCCGCATGCCCGTGCGCGAGGCCCTGCGCCAGCTGGAAGCACAATCGCTGCTGAAAGTGGAAATGCACAAAGGTGCGGTGGTTGCGCCGTTGATCGGCGAAGATGCGGTGGACACCTATGCCCTTCGTGTACTGCTTGAGAGCGAGGCACTGCGCCAGTCCATCCCGCTGCTGGATGCCAGCGACATCGCCAGCGCCCGTGGGTATATCCAACTGCTGGAAAACGAAACCCGCCATGCCGAAATCGGCCGCCTGAACCGCCTGTTCCACATGTCGCTGTACAGCAAGGCGCCAAATAAAAAACTGCTGCGCCTGATCGAGAACGAACTGAACGAAGAAGAACGCTTCCTGCGTTTTCATCTTTCGTCCATGGGCTTGGGCAAGCTCACCCAGGATGATCACAACGCACTGGTGGATGCGGCCAGTGACAAGCTGGTGGATGAGGCGGTAGCAGTGCTGGAACAGCACCTCAATAATGGCGCACGGGTAATCCGTAATTACCTGGATACGCAGTTAGGGCGTTAATCCGTCGCCGGCTTCAGGGGCGACGCGAGCTGATGGGTTGCAAATTGATCCTGCCCCGCCAACAATGAGACTAATTATCATTCATGTCCATTGATGCCGGCGCCCTCCTCCATGCCCAGCAACGACTGCGTGCAAACGCTCTATAGTGACCACCATGGCTGGTTGCACACCTGGTTGCGCGGCAAGCTAGGCAACGCCGCCGATGCCGCAGACCTGGCCCAGGACACCTTCGTACGCCTGCTGCAGCGCCGTGAGCAGTTGCAGCTGAATGCTCCCAGGGCCTTCTTGCGCACAGTAGCGCGCGGGCTGGTAATCGATCACTGGCGCCGCGAGGAACTGCACAGGGCCTACCTGGAGGCGCTGGCCCATGTACCGGAAGCGCAGGCCCCCTCTGCAGAAACCCGCGAGCTGCTGCTGGAGTTGCTTGAGCGCATTGCACGCATGCTCGATGGCCTCAAACCCAAGGTACGACGCGCCTTCCTGCTGGCCCAATGCGAGGGGCTGAAGCACCAGGCCATCGCCGAACAGATGGGAATCTCCGTCCGCACGGTAGAACGCTACATAGCCGATGCGCTCTACCACTGCTACGTGCTGCGCTACGAAGACGAGTGCTGAAGCGATGGCCGCCGCGCGCCCTGATGCAAAAGTGGTCAAGCAGGCCATCCAGTGGATGCTACGGCTTCGTGAAAGCGGGCATGACCCGGCTCTACAATCAGAATGCGCACAATGGCGCAATGCTCGGCTCGAACACGAGCAAGCCTGGCAACGGCTTGCACACCTGTATCAAGACCTCGACTTGCGTGCCATACCCGGTGCCGGGCTGGCGTTGCAAACCCTGGAAACCAGCCAGCAACGCCTGCACAGGCGGCAGGCGCTGAAGCTGCTTGGCGGCGTTGTCATGGCGGGGTCGGCAACATGGCTGGCCAAAGACATCGATGCCGTCAGTGCATGGGCCTCGGACTATGCCACCGGCACGGGCGAGCGACGCGCTTTCACGCTGCCCGATGGCTCACTGATGCAACTCAATACCCACAGTGCAGTGGACCTGGCCTTCAGTGACCAACAGCGTCTGGTCCGCCTGAAGCACGGGGAGCTGATGATCACCTGCGGCTCTCGGCATTCCTTGCTGGTACAAACACGTGACGCGCTGCTGGAAGGCTTCGAAGGGCGCTTTGTGGCCTACCAGGACAGCGACTGTACGCGCGTCAGCGTCAGCCACGGCAAAGTCGCGATTCATCGACCTGGCAATGGCCAGCTGCTGTGGATCGAAAGCGGCCAGAACTGGCGGCTGGATGCTCAAGGCGCGCACCGGCTCGCACACATGGACATGGATGCGATGGCTTGGGCCGAAGGGCTGATCGTGACCCAGGACATGCGCTTGGCCGACTTCCTCGCGCAGGTCAGCCGTTATCGTCATGGTTATCTGGGCTGCAGCGAAGAGGTTGCCGATCTGCGCCTGTCGGGGGTGTTCCGTCTCGAAGACCCGGAGCAACTGCTGCAGTTGCTGCCGCAGACGCTGCCCGTAAAGCTTCGTCAACGTACACGCTGGTGGGTACGTGTAGAGCGCCTGGCCTGATAAGGCCTTATCGATTTCTGGCGGGTTTTGAATCCCGGTCCGGCTAGGACAGTAAGCGACCCCTTCTGCCCTCAACCCTTCAACGGACCCTTCATGTCTATCAACCCGGTGTTAATGCACACGTTCCAACCAAATGATCTTCGACCTGCCCTGCAATCGGTACGCTTACGCCAAGCCATCCGGGCTGCCCTGTTTGGGACCGCCTTGGGCCTGGCAACCGCTTCGCAGCTTTCCATAGCAGCTGAAACGGCCCAAGTGAGTCATCACTACGCAATCCCGGCCGGCCAGCTCGCTGAGGTGCTCAATCAGTTCGCTCGCCAGGCCGGCATTACCCTGTCGAGTACACCTCAGCTTACCGATGGCCTGCAGTCCAGGGGCCTACAGGGGCAGTACGCTAACGATCAGGCGCTGCGCCAATTGCTCAATGGCAGCGGCCTGGAGGCCGTCAGCCAGGACGGACGTAGCTATGTGCTGCAGGCACAGCGCCAGGACGCCGCACTGTCATTGCCCGACACTGATATCCGTAGCTTCACCCTCGGCAATGCACTGGGCAGCATGGAGGGCTACAACGCCACGCACAGCCAGGTGGCGACCAAAACCAGCATGCCGTTGGTCGAGACCTCGCAATCGGTGTCAGTGGTTACCCGCCAACAGATGGATGATCAAGGCTCGCAGACCGTTTCCCAGGCCATGCGTTACACGCCAGGGGTACTGACTAATCCTTACGGTGCGACCCACCGTTACGACTACGTGGCCATGCGCGGCTTCAACGACGGCTCTGTGGATAACATCTATGTCGATGGGCTCAAGTCCATGGGCGACAACGGCACCTACAGCACCATGCAGGTGGACCCGTACTTCCTTGAGCGCATAGACATTCTCAAGGGGCCATCTTCGGTACTTTACGGGCGAAGCTCACCGGGTGGCCTGGTAGCCCTGACCACCAAGAAGCCACTGTTTACTCCCTACCATCAGGTTCAGGCCACGGTTGGTACCCAGGGCCAGCGGGGGACGGGTTTTGATTTCAGCGGCCCTGTGGACGATGACAAGCGTATCGCTTATCGACTGACAGGCCTGGCGGATGCTTCCGACACACAGTTCGACCACAGCAAGGAAGAACGCTACGCCATTGCACCGGCGATCAGCATCGACTTCACCGAAGACACGTCGCTCACGCTGCAAGCGTATCTGCAGCACGACCCTAACGGTGGTTACCACGGCGGCAACCCTGCAGACGGCATGCTGCACAAGCGCAACGGCTTGCGCCTGTCAGACCACTTCTTCGAGGGTGAGCCGGGTATCGACAACTACGAGCGCACACAGCAGTCCTTCAGCTACCAGTTCGAGCACCGTTTCAACGATGTGCTCACCGCACGGCAGAACTTCCGCTACCAGGATTCCGACGTATCCATGGACCAGGTGTATTCGGCCGGTTGGGCGGACGCCGACAGCAACATTCTCAACCGTGCCTACACCGGCGGCGACGAGCGCCTGCATTCGTACATCATCGACAACATGCTGCAGGCGGAATTCTTCACGGGTGCTGCCAAACACACCCTGCTGCTGGGCACCGACTACCAGCGGCGCAAGGCTGACGTGACTTGGCGTTATGGCACCGTCGACCCGTTGGATGCCGGGAACCCGCAGTATGGCAATGGCAACCTTCAGGTGCTGGGCGAGAACCGCTACCTGCGGCGTTTGCAGCAAACTGGCGTGTACCTGCAAGACTTGGTAGAGCTGGACCAGTGGCGCTTTTCTTTGGGGCTGCGCCAGGACTGGGTGAAGGTGTCTGAAGAGAATCGCGACAGCGATACCAAGGTCAGCGATCAGCGCTCCAAAATGACTACCCGGGCCGGGGTGCTCTACCTGTTCGAGAACGGCATTGCACCCTATGTCAGCTACTCGGAGTCGTTCAACCCCAACACCGTGTCCGACCAGGAAGGCCGTCCGCTGGCACCGACGGAGGGCACGCAATGGGAGGCTGGCATCAAGTACCAGCCACCAGGCAGCGACAACTTGTTTACCGCATCGGTATTCCGTATCGAGCAAGAGAACCTGGCGTCCAAGCAGCCTGACGAAGACTTCTATCGCCCTGTAGGTAAAGTACGTTCCCAGGGGCTGGAGCTGGAGGCGCATGTGCAACTGACCGACAGCTTGAAGCTGTTGGGTGGCTATACCTTTACCGACATCGAGTACGCCAAGGCGATGCCGAGCCTGGTGTCGGGCAACCTGGACAACAAAGGCAATTCACCAACCCAGGCGCCGAAGCAGATGTTCTCGCTGTGGGCCGACTACAACATCCACCAGGGGCCCCTGGATGGCCTGCGATTGGGCGGTGGCATGCGGTATGTGGGGTACAGCTGGGTGGATGCGGAAAACAGCATGAAGGTGCCTTCCTACACCTTGTTCGACGCCTCGATCGGCTATGACCTGGGCAAGGTCGGGCTCAAGGGTGTGGATGTGCGCCTTAACGCCAACAACCTTACCAACGAAAGCTACATCACTTCCTGTGCCAGCCTGAACTACTGCTACATGGGTGAAGAGCGCAACGTCAGCGCCACGGTCAGCTATCAGTTCTAACGGTTATTGGTACCCGGAAAAGACAAAGCCCCTGTCTGCAGCGCAGACAGGGGCTTTGGGTTTGAATCTTGACGATGACCTACTCTCACATGGGGAAACCCCACACTACCATCGGCGATGCATCGTTTCACTGCTGAGTTCGGGATGGGATCAGGTG
>NZ_QKMQ01000034.1:0-6438 GCF_003208145.1 Pseudomonas sp. RV120224-01b
TGCAGCTCGTTACGCACGCCTTCGAGGGTGGCACGCTGGAAGATCTCGCCTTCGGCCAGGCCCGATTGCTTCAGGCCCTTCATCAGGTCTTCGGTGCTGATCGCCTTGTTGCCTTCGATCTCAATGCTCGACACCGACGGGCGCTCGACCACGTTGATGATCAGCACATTGCCATCGCGGTTCAGCTGAATGTCCTGGAAGAACCCAGTCTTGAACAGGGAACGGGTCGAGTCCACCAGGCGGCGGTCATCCGCCTGGTCGCCGACGTTCAGCGGCAGGGCACCGAACACACTGCCGGCGGAAACCCGCTGCAGGCCGTTGACGCGGATGTCGGCGATCCTGAACGGGGAGGCCTGGGCCAGTGTGGCTTTCAGCAACAGGATGGAGAGCAACAGGCGCGGGTAGTTCATCGGGGGTTCCAGACAAGCGGATTCGGAGGGGAGCAAGCGCGGGCAACCCGCAAGCAGCGGGCGATGAGGATACGGGCGGGCTGTGTACGGCGCGGTTAGCCGAGGGTAAAGATGTGTAAAGTCCGACCGGCCGGCGGTGACAGTGCCGCCGTGGGGGGCGATCATTAACGCCCCTGCAATTGCGATATCTGGCCCCGATGATCCCCGTGCTGCTGGTCGACGACGACCGCGAACTGACTGAAATGCTCTCTTTGTACCTGGCGCGCGAAGGCTTCCAGGCCACGGCCGTGGACACTGGCGAGGAGGGCGAGGCCCAGGCGTTGTCCGGCCAGTACCAGGCGGTGGTGCTGGACGTGATGCTGCCGGGTATCTCGGGTATCGAAGTGCTGCGGCGGGTGCGCGCGCGCAGTCAGGTGCCTGTGCTGTTGCTGACTGCCCGTGGCGACAACATCGACCGCATTGCCGGCCTTGAACTGGGGGCCGATGACTATGTGCCCAAGCCCAGCTCGCCGGGTGAACTGGTGGCCCGCTTGCGGGCGATTCTGCGCAGGGTGCAGCCGCAGCTGATGGGCGAGGCCAGTGCACCTGAGCAAGTGCGCACGGGTGCATTGAAAATGTGGCCGGGTCGTCGCGAAGCGCACTGGGGCGACGCCACGCTGGAACTGACCGGCTCGGAGTTCAGCCTGCTTGAGGCGTTGGCCCGCCAGGCTGGACAGCTGGTCAGCAAGCAGGACCTGTCGCTCAATGCCTTGGGCCGGCCGCTGACCCGCTACGACCGGCGCATCGATGTGCATGTCAGCAGCATCCGGCAAAAGCTCGGCCCGCGCGCTGACGGCAGCAGCTGGATCCAGAGCGTGCGTGGCATGGGCTACATGCTGATAGTCGAATGATGCGCCGGCGCCTGTTCTGGAAGCTGTTCCTGGCATTCTGGCTGGCCAACAGCCTGACCTTTCTGGTGGGCGCAGCCACCTTCATGCTCAATGACTGGCGTGGAGACAGCCCGGCACTGCGTTCGCTGCTGGCCACCGAGCTGCAGCTGTTGCAGCGTTATGGCGAACAGGCCGGCCGGCAGTTGCTGAATGTGTCGCCGCAGCCACCCGATGTGCAGGTGGGCCTTTACGATAGCCAGGGGCAACTGCTGGCTGGGAAGGCGGTGCAGGTGGCCCGTTTCGAGCAAGCATTACGCGACAGCGAAGGCCGCCCGCTGGTACTGCGGGCCTCGGTGGCCACAACCGTTGGCGAGCCACCCCGTCCGCGTGGCATGGGCCCTTTGTTTACCGGCACGTTGATGAGTGCGCTGTTTGCCTTCTTGTGCAGCCTGTACCTGACACGCCCGCTGGCTTGGCTGCGTGAAGCGATGGGCCAGGTGGCCCAGGGCCGGTTCGACGTGCGCGTGAAACCGCGGCTTGGCAAACGCCGTGACGAGATTGTCGAGCTGGCCGAAGACTGTGACCGTATGGCCGGTCAACTCAAGGCCCTGGTGCAGGCGCAACAGAACCTGCTGCATGATATTTCCCACGAGCTGCGTTCACCGCTGACCCGCATGCATGCCGCCATCGGCCTGATGCGTCAGCAACCCGACCGGCTCGATATGCTGGAACGGGTCGAGCGTGAGTCGCGGCGAATGGACGACCTGATCGAGCAGTTGCTGACCCTGGCCCGCGCCCAGGCGCGGCAGGGCGACAGCGACTTTGCCAGCGTGGATGTGGTCGAGTTGCTGGCGCAGATCGTCGAGGACGCCCGTTTCGAGGCGGGTATGAAACAGTGCCAGGTGTCCTTGCACGCCCAAGGTACGTTTCTCATCCACGGGCATGAAGAGCTGCTGTACCGGGCGTTCGAGAACATCATCCGCAACGCTGTGCGCTATACCGCAGCCGGTACGGAGGTGCTGGTGCAGGCCGCGCTGGCGCCGGGCGGGCAATGGTTGCAGGTCAGTGTCAGCGACCATGGGCCGGGCGTAGAGCCGGCCCGCTTGCAGCGCATCTTCGAGCCGTTCGACCGGGGCACCGATAACAGTGGCGATGGCTTTGGCCTGGGGCTGGCGATTGCACAGCGGGCAATTGCGTTGCACGGCGGCAGCATCACGGCGCTGGCTGCGGACAGTGGCGGGTTGCGGGTACGCATCGAGCTGCCGCAGGCCAGCCCTGCCTGAATGCAGGGCTGAGCTATCCAGGTCTGAGCTATCGGGCGTTTCGCGCACCCGGTGGGCGTGGGTATTTCAATGGCCGCCTTTCATCCGTCGCGCCACCAGATAAATCCCCAACCCGACCAGTGCGGTCGCCGCGCCAATGAAGCCGGTACTTGTCCAGCCCATGCCTGCGGTAATCGCCATGCCACCCAGCCACGGCCCCAATGCATTGGCCAGGTTGAACGCCGCATGGTTCGATGCCGCTGCCAGGCTTGGTGCTTCATGGGCAATGTCCATAAGGCGGATCTGCAGCGGCGCTGCCAGGGCAATCATGGTACCCACCAGGCCGATACCCAACAGCAGGCTCCACAGCGCCTGGGCGGCGAAGGTGAAGAACAGCAGTACGGCAATCGACCACACCAGCACCAGCCCCACCGCGCGGAACTGCAGGCGATCAAACAGCTTGCCGCCCGCGATGTTGCCGACGATACCGCCCACGCCGAACGCCGCCAGGCCGAACGGAATCCACTGTGGTGACACCTGGGTTACTTGCAGCATGGTCGGTGCCAGGTAGCTGAATACACAGAACATGCCGGCAAAGCCGATCGAAGCGATGGCCAGCGCCATCCATACCTGCGGGAGGGCGAAGGCTTGCAGCTCCTTGCGCGGGTCGCTGCGGACTTCGTCGTGGCGCTGGGGCACGAAGCGCCACACCAGGGCGATGGTGCACAGGGCAATCGCGCCGACCAGCACGAATGCCGAACGCCAACCGAAGTACTGGCCCAGGAAGGTGGCCACCGGGTTGCCGAGCAACATGGCCAAGGTCAGGCCCATCATCACCCGGGCAACGGCACCCGCCCGATGGTCCTTCGCCACCATGCTCGAGGCCACCACTGCGGCAATGCCGAAGTAGGCGCCGTGGGGCAGGCCGCTGATGAAGCGGAAGGCGACCAGGCCGCTGAACGAGGGGGCAAAGGCCGTTGCCAGGTTGCCCAGCGCATACAGCAGCATCAACAGCAACAACATGTGCTTGCGCAGCAGTTTGGCACCCAGAATCGCCAGTGTCGGGGCGCCAACCATCACCCCCAGTGCATAGGCGCTGATGGCGTGGCCCACCTGCGGCTCGCTCAATTGCAGGTTGTTGGCGATGTCGGGCATCAGGCCCATGATGGCGAACTCGCCGGTGCCGATGGCGAAGCTGCCCAACGCCATGGCGGCTTCCATCTTGGCGACGGTGGTTTTGCTGGGGAGAGGGGGGTGTTCCTGGACTGACATCGGGATCCTTACTGAAACATGCTGAAACGTTCAAGGCGGGATCATAGTCAATCTGCGGCCGTAACGTCGAGAAAGCCGGCCGCCTTCCACGCGCGCCTGTTGGGTTCAGGCAGGTTCTGCGTACAGCCATTTTTTACCGGAGTGGACGGCAGGAGTACAAACGTACTCCAATACTGGGCCGGCAGCAAACACCTCCGGCATAACTGAAATGCCGGTAATTGATGGCAGCCCGTGTGCCTGCTCTTTTAGACTGCCGCTTGCGTGCGCCGACATCCGGCCCGCCTTTCATTTGGCTTGCATGGACAAGAACGATGTCGGATACACCACGTAACTCGTTACTGATCGATGGGCCGGTCGGCCAGATCGAACTGCTGATCGACAATCCGGCCGGACCACCCAAGGGGGTGGTGTTGGTCAGTCATCCACAGCCGCTGCTTGGCGGCTCTCCACGCCATATCGTCCCGCTGACGCTGGCGCGGCAGATGTGCGCAGCTGGTTGGCAAGTGGTACGGCCGAGTTTTCGTGGGGTGGGGCAGACGCAAGGCGCCCATGATGAAGGCATAGGTGAGGCCGAAGACAGCATTGCTGTCGTCCGTTACCTGACCCAGGCAATGCCGCAATTGCCCGTGGCCCTGGTCGGGTTCTCCTTTGGGGCCTATGTGTTTGCCCGTGTGGCCTGTGCACTTGAAGGACAGTTGCATGCAGTGGCGTTGTTAGGGCTGCCGGTGGACAATGTACCGGGCGGGCGCTACTACGAGCCTTTGCCAGTGCCGACGGATTGTCTGCTGCTGCATGGTGAACATGATGAAATGGCACCGCTGGCCAACCTGTTGCAATGGGCCGGGCCACAGCAACGGGCTGTTTCGGTTTACGCGGGTGCCAACCACTTTTTCAAAGGCTGCCTGGGAAGGGCGGCAGAACAGGTAATCGCGCATCTGGCGCTGAAGACCGCTCATCTGTAGGAGCGCCTTCAACCACAAAAGCGCCGCAACAGGCTGGCCTCAACGCTCCAGGTAATGTGTCTGCGCGGCAAAATCGATGAACCGCTTGCTGGCCAGCGACAGGTATTCCCCCGACCGCCAGCACAGGCGGAAGCTCATCAGTTGCGCTGGCCGGAACGGCACCCCGACGATGCCCGGTGTGCGCTGCTGCACCGAGCGCAGCAGGGTCGCCACGCCCATGTTGTCCAACGCGGCCTGCACCACCAGCGAGACGAAGTTGCTCTGCAGCGCCACCTGGTAAGTAATGCCATGTTCGGCGAAGAACGCGTCCAGCAGGTGACGTTGTACGAACGTTCGGTCGAACACCACCATGTCGGTATTGCGCAGGTCTTCCGCCGTGAGGAAGGCTTTGCCGGCATAGGCGTGGTCGGGGTGCATGCACGCCAGCATCTCGTCACTGCCCAGCAGGATCGACTCCTTGTCGGGCGGCACGCGCCTGGATTCCAGCAGTGCCAGGTCGATTTCACGCTGTTCCAGGCGGTGGCCAATGTCCTCGGCACTGCCTTCGAACACGGTCATGGCAATGCCGGGGTACAGCTTGCGAAAGGCATTCATCAAGCCGGGCACATAGTGCAGGCCGAACATCGGAGGAATACCCAGACGCACTTCACCGCGTTTCAGGTCGGACATGTCGCGCAGTTCTTGCCGGGCGACATCCATCTCACGCAGGGCCGATGCAATGCGCGGCAGAAACTGTTCGCCTTCGGCGGTGAGGATCACTTTGCGCGTGGTGCGGTTGAACAGGGTGACGCCCAGTTCTTCTTCCAGCCGGGTTACGGCCATGCTCAGTGCCGGCTGGGCGATGTGCAGGTGCTGCGCGGCTTTGGTGAAGCTGCCCTGGCGTACGATCTCGACGCAGCAGCGCAATGCCTTGAGGTTCATTGAGGCGTTCTACCATTCATAACAAGCTGTGATGCTAAGCATCATAACAATATATTTATTATTATTAACCAGAGGGCCTACGATGCGCGCCACTGAGACATCCTGCAACATCTCAGTCACGCAGTGTAATAACGCTGCAATCCCACAAAGATTTTGAGGTAGTACCCCAAATGGCCAAGGCCGCCGATGTCGTTGTGCAATGCCTGGAAAACGAAGGTGTCGAGTATGTGTTCGGCATTCCTGGTGAGGAAAACCTCGACCTGCTCGAATCCCTGCGCAAGTCGAAGATCAAGCTGGTACTGACCCGTCACGAGCAGTCTGCAGGCTTTATGGCTGCCACCTATGGCCGTCTGACCGGCAAGACCGGCGTCAGCCTGTCCACCCTCGGCCCTGGCGCCACCAACCTGGTTACCGCCAGTGCCTACGCCTACCTGGGCGGCATGCCGATGATGATGATCACCGGCCAGAAGCCGATCAAGAAGTCCAAGCAGGGCCGCTTCCAGATCATCGACGTGTGCGGCATGATGGACCCCATCACCAAGTACACCCACCAGTTCGCCTCGGCCGACAACATCCCGTCGCGCATGCGCGAAGCCTTCCGCCTGGCCGAAGAAGAAAAGCCGGGTGCGGTACACCTGGAGCTGCCGGAAGACATCGCCGCCGAGCAGACCGATGCACTGCCGATCCCGCGCAGCCTGCACCGCCGCCCGCTGGCCGAGCATGTGGCCATCGAAGCCGCCGT
>NZ_QKMQ01000035.1:0-1754 GCF_003208145.1 Pseudomonas sp. RV120224-01b
GACACCAGCGCGCCGTACGAGCACGCTGCGCAGGGCGATGACGTTTATTTGGACAGCGGCGAAATCACCCTTGGCATCAAGTCCGCCGTGGACGTCGACGGCCGTGCCTTCGAGAATCTGCAACTGGGCGGCGATGCTTCGGTTCAGGTTACCGACACAGTCAGCGAAGTTGTGGCCACATTGACCGCAACCGAGTCCGTTACTGAAGGTGGCGTGATCACTTACACCGTGACGCTGACCAACAAGGACGGCCTGCCGATCAACAACCACTCGGCCCTGACCTTCACCCTGAGTGACGGCAAGACCACCATCACCGTGCCTGCGAACGGCACCACCGGCTCGGCCACCGTCATTGCTCCAGACAACGTCTATACCGGCACGAACGCCCCGGTCGAGCAGAGCCTGAAGTACGTCAGCGGCGCTGATGCCTGGAAGTTCGAACAGCTGACGCTGGACGACACCAAGGTCAGCACCGAAGTTACCGACGAGCCAGGTTCGGGTACGCCAGGTACCGGCAACCAGGGCGACGTGGTCAAGGTCACCATTACGGCCGATCAGGTCTCGGTGGCCGAGGACGTCAAGCCGAGCTTCACCGTGCACATCAACACGGCACTGGACCATGACCTGGTCGTGACCCTGAGCAACGATGCACAGGTCACCATCAAGGCCGGTCAGACTTCGAGCGAACCTTATGTCCACGCGGCACAGGGCGACGACGTCTATCTGGACAGTGGCGAAATCACCCTTGGCATCAAGTCGGCGGTGGATGTTGACGGGCGTACTTTCGAAAACCTGCAACTGGGTGAACAGGCTTCGGTCAAAGTTACCGACACGACCAACGAAGTTGTAGCAAAACTGACTGCAACAGAGTCTGTGAGTGAAGGTGGTGTGATCACCTACACCGTGACACTGACCAACAAAGATGGTCTGCCGATCAACAACCACTCGGCCCTGACTTTCACCCTGAGCGATGGCAAGACCACCATTACCGTACCGGCAAACGGGACTACCGGCTCGACTACTGTTATTGCTCCGGACAACGTCTATACCGGCACGAATGCTGCGATCGAGCAGAGCCTCAAGTACGTCAGCGGCGCTGATGCCTGGAAGTTCGAGCAACTGACGCTGGATGAAACCAAGGTCAGCACCGAAGTTACCGACGAGCCAGGTTCGGGCACTCCAGGTACCGGTAACCAGGGCGATCTGGTCAAAGTCACTATCGTGGCTGATCAGAAGTTGGTCTACGAAAACAAAGAGCCGACCTTCACCGTCAAGATCAACACCGTGCTGGATCATGACTTGGTCGTGACCCTGAGCAACAACGCCCAAGTCACCATCAAGGCCGGTGAGACCAGCGCACCCTACACCCATGCAGCGCAAGGCGAAGACGTCTACAAAGACGGCGGCAAAATCACTTTGGGTATCAAGTCCGCCGTGGATATCGACGGTCGTGGTTTCGAAAACCTGCAACTGGGCGGCGATGCTTCGGTCAAGGTCAAAGACACCACCGACGAAGTGATCGCGAAGCTGACCGCCACCCCTTCGGTCACCGAAGGCGGCGTGATCACCTACACCATCACGCTGACCAACAAAGATGGTCTGCCGATCAACAACCACAGCGCCCTGACCTTCACGCTGAGCGACGGCAAGACCGTCATCACCGTGCCGGCCAATGGCACCGTGGGTACTACCACCGTGACTGCGCCGGACAATGTCTACACCGGTACCAACGACTCGATCGTGAAATCGATCGC
>NZ_QKMQ01000036.1:0-1634 GCF_003208145.1 Pseudomonas sp. RV120224-01b
GAACACAAGACACGCATGACCATCAAGAGCCAGACCCATAAAGGTGATGGTTACAACGAACTGCGTTTCGAGGACGAACTGGGCAAAGAGGAAGTATTCATCCATGCCCAGCGGGACCAGAACAATGTGGTCGGCAATGATGAGACCACGCGTGTGGGGCGCAATCGTGTCGAGCAGGTCGGCAATGATGAGCAACTGAGCATTGGCAACAACTTCCGTCAGGAAACGGCATACAACCATACCCAGGTCATCGGGCAAAACAGCCTGTTGGATATCAAGTGTGACCTGGTCGAAAACGTGGCCAACAACCGCTCTGAGTCAACGGGTGGCAATCACCGCGTTGTCACGGGGAGCAACTGCGAGCTTGTGGTCAAAGGGGCTCAGTCGATCAGCGTCGGGCAGGGCGTGCAACAACGCACGACAGTATTTCAGTTGCTGGCCAGTGAGCGCATCGAATTGAGAAGCCCTGGCGGCAGCATCGTGCTGGATGCGCAGGGCATTACCATCAATGGCCTTGCGCTCGACCTGAAAGGGCAGACCAAGGCCGTTGCGAAAGGGGATGGCGATAGCCCGTCATTTGAGCTTACGCCTGACGCCAGCAGCAAGTGCGAGGTCAAGGCATGAATGTCGAGAGCCTGATCAGCCGCATCGAAGGGCATCACGCGGCGCACCTGCATTGCCATGTATTGGTAGACCCGCTCGCGATAGCTGGCAAGAGTGACCATGCCTTGCTTGCACACCTGCACGAAGCGTTGGGAGAGGCTGCATTGGCGCGTGTGCACAGGGCCGATCTGGCCCATGCGCCCCACCTGCATCCAGTGTTGGCTTGCATTTCTTCACCCGGAACGTTGCCCAGCCGTGAGTTGCTGGCGCTGACTGCGCGTGCAGCGTACCGAGGGCTGCACCAGCATCGGCGCTACCTCAGTGGCTGGCTGTTCAGTGAAGCAGACTCGGCCACCGTAGCCGCCCATCTCACGGCCATGTGCCGAATACCCGATGCCAAACGGGCGTTCAGCTTCTATCCGGTCTACGAGCCGGTCCGCCTGGAGCTGCTCGCGGCGACGTTCAAGCAGGTCGAGCATGGCCCATGGTGGCCGATCAACAACTGGTTGTTCCTGAGTAGCGGTGGCAGGTTGGCGCACCTGAAAGGGCAGAGCGGGCAGCGGCATGCTTTGCCGGAGCCTGCCCAGCGTATTCAGGAGGATGTGGCGTTGATCGAGCGCGTGCTGGCTGTCTGGAGAGTGCTGCGTGCGGCCTCGGAGGACGCGAGCCAGTGCCAGATACCGCCGTTTGCCGCCGTGCGGGTCTCCAACCATATCGACGATGCACGAGCGTTGGGCTTGAGCGCAGAGGAAGACATCACGGTTTTTGCCCTGCATCACCTGTGCATCCACCCCAGGCTGAATTCCGTTGCTGCGGTGCGCAACATGGTTGATGCGGCCGTCAACGATCACCGTCCTCTCGCCCCAATGCTCGCTCGCTATTCCGAGGAACACTGGTGTCGCCTGATTGATCCCCTTCCAAAAAACGAGAGGCGCCTATGACCCTCAGTCAACGTATCGCCATTGCGACAGCCGAAGCCGGGCTCCCTTCTGACCAGTGCATGGCCTGCGAACGGCAAGGTCTGCCGATCC
>NZ_QKMQ01000037.1:0-1433 GCF_003208145.1 Pseudomonas sp. RV120224-01b
GTCGACTTCCAGACCCCGGCGAACGACGTTTACAACAACGGCTCGACTGTCAGCGTCACCATCGAGAACGCCACTGGTGGCAACTTCGAGCAACTGACGCCGAACCCGACCCCGGCTCAGACCACGATCAACGACTCGGTCGATAACACCACTGCGACCCTGACGGCGAGCCCGTCGGTGACCGAAGGCGGCGTGATCACTTACACCGTGACCCTGAGCAACCCTGCCCAGACCCCGGTAACCGTGACCCTGTCCAACGGCCAGACCATTACCGTTGAGGCCGGCAAGACCCAGGGCAGTGTCGACTTCCAGACTCCGGCGAACGACGTCTACAACAACGGTTCGACCGTTAGCGTCACCATCGAAAATACCACTGGTGGCAACTTCGAGCAGTTGACCCCGAATCCGACCCCGGCTCAAACCGCGATCAACGACTCGGTCGATAACACCACCGCGACCCTGACCGCTTCGCCAAGCGTCACCGAAGGCGGCGTGATCACCTATACCGTGACCCTGAGCAACCCTGCCCAGACCCCGGTAACCGTGACCCTGTCCAATGGCCAGACCATTACCGTTGAGGCCGGAAAAACCCAGGGTAGCGTTGATTTCCAGACTCCGGCGAACGACGTTTACAACAACGGTTCGACCGTTAGCGTCACCATCGAAAACGCCACTGGTGGCAACTTCGAACAACTGACGCCCAACCCGACCCCGGCTCAGACCGCGATCAACGATTCGGTCGATAACACGACCGCGACCCTGACGGCTTCGCCAAGCGTCACTGAAGGCGGCGTGATCACCTACACCGTGACCCTGAGCAACCCGGCTCAGACGCCAGTGACCGTGACCCTGTCCAACGGCCAGACCATTACCGTTGAGGCCGGCAAGACCCAGGGCAGTGTCGACTTCCAGACCCCGGCGAACGATGTCTACAGCAACGGTTCGACCGTTAGTGTGTCTATCGAGAACGCCACTGGCGGCAACTTCGAGCAGTTGACCCCGAATCCGACTCCAGCTTCGACTGTCATCAATGACAGCATCGATACCGTCACCGTTAGCATCGTCAGCAATGGCAATGTGACCGAAGACCAGCAGCCTTCCTTCACTGTGAAAGTAAGCCAGGCGCTGGACCGTCCGTTGACCGTAACACTGTCGAACGGCGACACCGTGACCATCGAAGCGGGTAAAACCGAAGTCGAGTACAAGACCTCGGTCCAGGGTGATGACGTCTACAACGACGCAGGTTCCATCACCCTCGGCGTCACCGGCGCAACAGTTGCGGGTGCCACCTTCGAGAACCTGGCCTTGGGTGGCCCGGCTACTGTTGAAATTTCGGACACCATCAGTGAAGTGGTAGCCAAGCTGACTGCGACCCCTTCGGTCACCGAAGGCGGCGAAATCACCTACACCATCACGCTGACCAACAAAGACGG
>NZ_QKMQ01000038.1:0-1201 GCF_003208145.1 Pseudomonas sp. RV120224-01b
AAGGACTTGCTCCGTAAGCCCATGCCGGTCGAAGATACCAGGCCGCTGCGACTGTTTATTAAAAACACAGCACTCTGCAAACACGAAAGTGGACGTATAGGGTGTGACGCCTGCCCGGTGCCGGAAGGTTAATTGATGGGGTTAGCGCAAGCGAAGCTCTTGATCGAAGCCCCGGTAAACGGCGGCCGTAACTATAACGGTCCTAAGGTAGCGAAATTCCTTGTCGGGTAAGTTCCGACCTGCACGAATGGCGTAACGATGGCGGCGCTGTCTCCACCCGAGACTCAGTGAAATTGAAATCGCTGTGAAGATGCAGTGTATCCGCGGCTAGACGGAAAGACCCCGTGAACCTTTACTATAGCTTTGCACTGGACTTTGAATTTGCTTGTGTAGGATAGGTGGGAGGCTTTGAAGTGGGGACGCCAGTTCTCATGGAGCCATCCTTGAAATACCACCCTGGCAACTTTGAGGTTCTAACTCAGGTCCGTTATCCGGATCGAGGACAGTGTATGGTGGGTAGTTTGACTGGGGCGGTCTCCTCCCAAAGAGTAACGGAGGAGTACGAAGGTGCGCTCAGACCGGTCGGAAATCGGTCGTAGAGTATAAAGGCAAAAGCGCGCTTGACTGCGAGACAAACACGTCGAGCAGGTACGAAAGTAGGTCTTAGTGATCCGGTGGTTCTGTATGGAAGGGCCATCGCTCAACGGATAAAAGGTACTCCGGGGATAACAGGCTGATACCGCCCAAGAGTTCATATCGACGGCGGTGTTTGGCACCTCGATGTCGGCTCATCACATCCTGGGGCTGAAGCCGGTCCCAAGGGTATGGCTGTTCGCCATTTAAAGTGGTACGCGAGCTGGGTTTAGAACGTCGTGAGACAGTTCGGTCCCTATCTGCCGTGGACGTTTGAGATTTGAGAGGGGCTGCTCCTAGTACGAGAGGACCGGAGTGGACGAACCTCTGGTGTTCCGGTTGTCACGCCAGTGGCATTGCCGGGTAGCTATGTTCGGAAGAGATAACCGCTGAAAGCATCTAAGCGGGAAACTTGCCTCAAGATGAGATCTCACTGGGATCTTGAATCCCCTAAAGGGCCGTCGAAGACTACGACGTTGATAGGTTGGGTGTGTAAGCGCTGTGAGGCGTTGAGCTAACCAATACTAATTGCCCGTGAGGCTTGACCATATAACACCCAAGCAATTTG